>JBOHUY010000279.1:0-6284 GCA_050735015.1 Candidatus Dormibacterales bacterium
CTTCTAGGCGTCCTGGCGCATGCGGCTCGCCGTCCCCGCTCTGGATCCCTGCCCGACCCCGCGGCCGGGTACCAGCTTGGCAAGCCGGTCAGGCAGACATAGGTGCCGCGGATGGCCGCGAACGCACCCCCCGCGATCGGGGCAACCCGACCGGTCGGCGGTATCGCCAGGCTCAACGCCGCCAACCCGCCGAGCCGTCTCAGGCTCGCGCTCGCGGCCGTGGCCGCGGCGATGGCAACGCTCGATCTCGTCGAATGGATCCGCCTGGTGGGCCCGCGGTTCGGCGTCGACGATTTCCGCCTCTATTTCGGGGCAGCGAGGATCGGGCTCATCCATGGCTGGACGCACATATATGATGTCGGCCTTCAGAGGGCCGCCGTCGAGCACCTGACGCTCCACACCGCGTGGGTGCCATACCTCAACCCGCCGGTGCTTGCGTGGCTGGTGGCGCCCTTCACGTACTTGCCCTTCCCGGCCGCCTTCGCCGCCTGGACCTTCGTCATGGCGGGCTGCCTTGTGGGCGCGTGCCTCCTGGTGGCTCCCCCGGGACCACTGGCAAGGGTGACCTACGTTCTCCTCGCCTTAGGCCTCTTTCCGGTCGCATGGAACCTGTGGTCAGGGCAGGTGGCCCCGCTGGTCGCGCTCGGCGTCGCCGCCTGCGTCCGGCTCGAACGGGAAGGCCACTCAGTGGCGGCGGGCGCGGTCCTCGCGGTCATCGTGCTCAAGCCCCAGATAGCGTTCTTGGTCCCGCTCGCACTGCTTCTCTCCGGCCATCGAAGGCTCTTCGCCTCCTGGCTGGCGGCGACGGCCATGGTCCTGGTCGCGTCGGCGGCCAGCCTCGGTGTGATCGGCATCCAAACCTTCCTCCACGACCTCTCGCTCGCGGCCGGCTTCCCAGACCAGCAGCGGTGGTCCTTGCTGAGGCTGACGGGGGGCGGGGCGGCCGCCTGGATCGCTGAGGCAGCCGTCATCGGCTCGGTCCTCGCGCTGGCCTGGAAAAGGGGCGGGTTGGCCATCCCGGCGGCGGCGGCCCTGGTGGGGTCGCTTCTCGGCTCCCGCTATATGAATCCCCAGGACCTGGTCGTCCTGGCCGTCGCTGGAGGGCTCCTGGCCGCTCCCGGCTTGCGGCGCTGGCAGATCTGCCTTCTGGGCGCGGGCTGGGTCGCGGTGGAACTGGCGCAGGCGGTCGAGCTTCCCCTGCTCGCCGCCGAGGTGGCCGCCTTGGCGGCGCTCTGGGTCTGGGAGCGGCCGTCGGTCGCTCCCCCCGCCGCTTCCCAACCTGCCCTGCTGCCGAGATGATCGCCGCCGTGGCCAGGCAGACCGGCGCCCGCGGCGGCAGCCCTTGCTGACCCTGTTCGTCTCCCAGCGCCTGCGAGGCTGGCCGGGATCGGCGCCCATCAGGCCCGCTCTCCCAGCGGCGGCGTCGGGCCGGGTCCTCCTAGGAGGGTCGGTCCTCTGCGGGCTGGCGGGGGTCTACGAGTGGCTCCGCGTCGCGCTCACGCCGCACCACCAGACCGACTTTCTCATCTACTACATGGGGGGCCTGCTGGGGCGGACCCAGGGGTGGGCGCACCTCTACGACCTCGATCGCCAGAAGGCCCTGCTCAGCGCCCTTTGGAGACATCCGGAGTGGATGCCCTACTGGAACCCGCCTCCCCTCGCGTGGCTCGTAGCGCCCCTCACCGCCATTCCGTTCCAGGCTGCGCTGGTGCTGTGGATGGTGCTGATGGCCGCGCTCTTGGCCCTCACCTGGCTCCTTGTCGCTCCAAGGGCCCGCCACGCGCGCTGGGTCGCGCTGGCCGCGTTGCTGGGCTCGATCCCCTGCGTCATATGCCTACGCGAGGGCCAGGTCGTGCCCGCGCTGGCCGCCGCCATCGCCTTGACCCTTCTGCTCCTGCGCTCCGGGCATCCCTGGCTGGCGGGCCTGGTCCTGGCCGGCATCGCCATCAAACCCCAGCCCGTCTTTCTCCTCCCACTCGCTATCGCGGCCGCCGGGCAGTGGCGCGCCGCCCTCTCCTGGGCCGCGGCTACGGCCGCGCTCGTTGCCTTAAGCCTGGCCACTCTGGGCTGGTCCGGACTCCACACCCTCATCGCCGACCTGGGGGTGGCCCGGGGTTGGCCCCAGGCCCCCTACACGGTCGCGGGGGTGTTGGGGGGGGCCACCGGCCTGGTCCTGCGCGCGGCGATCGCGACTGCCGCCGTCGCCGTGGCCCGGCGCTGGCGCGAGCGCGGGCCTGAAATCCCGATCGTGGCCGGTGTGGTGGGCTCTCTGGCGACGACCCCGTTCACCCATCTCCAGGACCTGACGCTGCTCGTGGTGGTGGGGTGGATCGCGCTCGCCGCTGACCCCGGCCCACGACAGCAGCTGTTCGCGTTCGCGGGCTTCCTGGCGCTGGAACTGGCCCTAGCGGTCGGTCAGCCCGTCCTCATGGTCGAGACGGGGTGGCTCTTGATGATGCTTCTGGTCCGCACGTCGCAGGCGACGGGGGCCGAAGGGGCCGGACCGCAGGGTCGCCCCCTGGCCCTCCCCTGGTGGGAGGCGCACCGGGCGGGGATCAGCGGCGGCCGGCGGGAGTGATGAGGGACCGCAGCCGGGCGGCGCCCAATTGCGTCGCCGCGCCCGCGAGGGTGAAGGCCGCGGCCGTGCCGATGGCCAGCGCGGACGTCGTCATCGACATCAGGTGCCCCATGCGCACCGTCTGACGGCGGCGCCCGCGGACTCTTGCGGGCCTGTCCTGCCTTCAGAAAGGCAGCACGTCGCGCATGAGCCGGCGGTCTGAGGTCACCCCCCAAAAGCCGTAGCGGGCCAGGGCGACGAGGTTCGGCCGCCGCCTCGCCGGCCGCGTCGAGCGAGCCTCGATGGCGGCTCTGAGGTCGTCAGGGCCGCTTCCCTGGAAGAGGGTGTGCGCCCATCCCACGGCGCTCGCTGCGTGCGCGTCAGAGCCGCCCATGAGCGCCCCCACAGGCGCCCTGCGCGCCCTGCGGTTGGCGCGCCACATGCTCGGCACGGGCCCCCCGTTGAGGGTCTCGGTGGCGTCGAAGAAGACCTCTGCCAGGATCGCAGGCCCGACGCCCCCGCCGCGCTCTGAGTCGGCCGGCCGCCAGAAGGGATGGACGGCCACGGCGAGGCCGCCCTGGGCGCGGATCGCGCGCACCGTCTCGGCCGGCGACATCCCCGCGGCGACCGGCTCTCGGAGGTACAGCCCCACGACGTGGCCGTGGGCGGTCGTCACCTCGAGGGCGGGGATGACGGCCGGCCCGTCCTCACGCTCGGCGGCCGCGACCGCGGCGAGCCAGGAGCCCTCCATGGTGTCGTGGTCGGTGACGGCGATCACGTCCAGGTGTGCGCGGGCGGCGGCGGCCACGACCGCCTCCGGGCCGTCGCGGCCATCGCTGAAGCTGGTGTGGATGTGCAGGTCGGCGCGGCCCAGGGGGACCGTCCCGGGCTCTCCCCTCAAGCGCTGTCGTGCCGGGCCAAGGAGCGGTGGATCTCCTCCTCGGCGGCCGCCCGCTCCTCCCAGCCCACCACCTCGGTGTGCTTGCCGGGTTCCAGGTCCTTGTAGATGCCGAAGAAGTGGCGGATCTCGAGGAGGATGTGCTCGGGCACGTCCGAGAGGTCCCGCCACGTCATCCTGGGGTCCCGGCTGGGGACGCACAGGACCTTGGCGTCGACCCCGGCCTCGTCGCGCATCCTGAAGAGCCCGACCGGCCGGCAGAGGACGTGGCAGCCCGGGAAGGTGGGCGCGCCCAGGACGACGAGGGCGTCCAGGGGATCCCCGTCCTCGCTCAAGGTGGAGGGGATAAAGCCGTAGTCGACCGGGTAGCGGGTGGCCGTGAAGAGCTCTCTGTCGAGGCGGATGGCGCCGGTGGCGTGGTCGATCTCGTACTTGTTCCGGCTGCCCTTGGGCACCTCCACGACGACGTCGAACTCGAGGCTCGCGTTCTGGGGGGGCATCGGGGTCAGTGTAAGGATGCGGCGGCCGGGCTCTGCTCCACCGCGCTGCGGACCCAGGTCCGACCTCCGTCCGGGCTCACGGCCAGCACGGTGGCGGGGCCGCCCCGGGCATCCGTGTAGAGGGCCACCCAGGCCCGGGGCGGGTGGATGGCGAGTTGCCCCGCCGCGTCGCCCGCGTAGGGGAACACCGCGCAGCGCCAGGAGACGCCCCCGTCGGCGGTGGAGCAGAGGCGGGTGACGTCCTCCGTCCTCGACGCCGCCATCAAGGTGGCGGCACGGTCACCGGTCACCACCAGCTCGCCGTCCACGCCGCCGGGCAGGGAGCGGCGGCCGCGCCGGGCCACGGCAGGGGTCACCGCGCCCTGGTAGGAGGCCACTGTCCAGCTCTGTCCTCCGTCGTCAGTGTGGTAGAGGACGGCCGCGGGCCCGGACGGGCTCGAGAGGCGGAAGAGGGCGAAGCCGTGCCGGGCGCCCGTGAAGCCGACCTGGGCGCCCCAGCCGCCCACCCGGGCCCCCCCGCCGCCGGGGAAGCGCAGCACCATATTCCAGGTCGCCCCCGTGTTCTTGGTCATGGCCACGCCCTGGGGGCCGGCCACGAAGGCGACGCCCTCGTCCACGACCTGCACCCACTGGACGGTGGCGAGGGGCACCTGGACGTCGGTGAAGGTGCGCCCCCCATCTTTGGTGAAGAGAAGGCGCCCCCCGGCCGCCGCCAGCCGGGCCATGGGATCGGCGGCTCCTCTGGGCACGGTACCGGCGATCGCGTAGCCCTCGTCGGGGTCGACGAGGTCGAGGCGGAGGAGGTCGTCGCGGGCGTTGACGGTGCTCCAGGTGGCGCCCTGGTCCGAGCTCTCCCAGAGCCCCGCGCTGGTGGCCGCGTACACCTTCAAGAGGGTGAACCACTGGAGGTCGCGGATGTCGGCCGGCCCCCGGCGGATGACCCTCCAGGAGAGCCCGCCGTCGGTGGTGCGCGCGAGGACCCCGTTGCCGGCCGCCAGCCCGATCGAGGTGTGGGCCAGCATGGCGATGCGGGTCATCGTGCCCGGCGGGCTGAGAGGCGCGCCCGGGGCGGGCGCCGCGGGGGCCGCCGGGGTCGGGCCCGGATGCCCGTGGTGGGGCACGGCAGCGATGGCGACGGCGAGGGCCGCGATGGCCGCCGCGGCCAGGCCCGGCAGCCAGCCTCGGAGGCCCTCCCTGGGCGGCGGCAGGCTGTCCATGGCCCGGCGCTGGGCGCCCGGGGGCGGGCGCTCGGCGTCGAAGGCCTCGTGGAAGAGGTGGCGGAGGTGACGGTCGTCCATGGCTAGGGCCTCAGACCGCCACCTCGGGCACCTGGAAAGCTTTGCGCAGGCGCTCGAGGGCCCGGTGCGTGCGCGACTTGACGGCCTGCGGCGAGCCCCCCACGATGCGGGCGACCTCCTCGTAGGGCAGGTCGAGGTAGTACCGCAGCACGAGCAGGAGGCGCTGGTCGTGGGGCAGCCCGGCCAGGGCACGGCGCAGGTCGACCCCGTGGGGGAGCCCGTCGTCGGGGGCCATGCGGGGCAGCGGCTCCACCTCGGGCAGCCTCAGGACCGTGTACCACCTCCCCCTTCGGACCGAGCGGCACCGGTTGGCCACCACGGTCAGGAACCAGGGCCTGACGTTCGACCCCTCCCGGAAGGTGTGCAGCTTGCGCCAGGCGTTGAAGAGCGCCTCCTGGACCGCGTCCTCCGCCTCCTCGCGGTCGTGCAGCATGGCCAGGGCGAGGCGGAAGCCGTGCTCGTAGAGAGGCCCGAAGAGGGCCTCGAACGCCGCCCGATCACCGGCCCGGGCCTCCCGGAGCAGCCGCAGACCAACGGGTTCGTCCATACCCTGACGACTGTCTTACGCACGAGGGTCCGGTTCAGTTACGGGCGCGGGCTACCTCGGCATGGGGGTGCCCAGGTGCCGGGCCGCGAACGAGAGCACGAGCTCCATCTGCCGGACCCGCTCCGCGGCCACCTCGGAGCGGTGCCCGGACCGGTAGCGGAACAGCTCGACCGGCTTGCCCAGCGCCTTGAGCCGGGCCACGTATCCCTCGATCTGCCGGATCGGACAGCGAGGGTCGTTCTCGCCTGCGGTGACGAGGAGGGGCACCCGGACCTGCTCCGCGTAGGTGAGCGGCGAGCGCTCCCGGTAGGCCTCGGGGATCTCCTCGGGGCCGCCTCCGAAGAGGACGCGATCGGAGGCGCGCAGGGGCTCCATTTCGTCCTCGAAGGCGGTCGCGTAGTCGGCCACGGGGACCTCCGCGATGCCCAGCGACCAGAGGTCGGGCCGCACCCCCACTCCGAGCAGGGTCAGGTAGCCGCCCCAG
>JBOHUY010000280.1:0-5369 GCA_050735015.1 Candidatus Dormibacterales bacterium
CCGTGGCCCTGCGCGAGCACCGCGGCCGCCAGCTCCAGGAGAGGCTCGTGGCCGGGTCGCGCTGGCAGGAGTTCGGGCTCATCTTCACGACCTCCATCGGCACTCCCCTCGACGGGCTCCAGCGTCACCAAGGGGTTCCAGCGCCACCTGCGTCGGGTCGGACTCCCCAGGATGCGTTTCCACGAGCTGCGCCACTCAGCCGCCAGCCTTCTGATCGCCAGGGGGTCCCGGCGCGCTCGGTCATGGAGGTGCCCGGCCACTCCAGCATCCGTCTGACCATGGACACCTACGGCCACCTGTTCGACGAGGCGCGGCAGGAGGTCGCGGCCGCTATGGACCGGGCGCTCGGGCTGGGCTCGTGAGAGTTAGGCGGTCACTTAGGCGGTCAACGGGGGTCGAGAGCCTTCGGCTGCGGCGCGATCCATCGAGGAATTCTATCGTTCTGAACTCGAATCGGAGGCCGGGGTCGGAAGCCGGCGAGAGGGCTCGAACCTCCAACCTGCTGTTTACAAAACAGCTGCTCTACCATTGAGCTACGCCGGCATCGGCATACCGGCACGGCGCCGGTGGAATCATCAGTGAAGCCACCTTGGCCCTCGATTTGGGCTCGTCGGGAGGGCGGGAGCCCGCTTCGAGGACGTCCTGAGTGTACGGCCCGACTTGGGGGGTGAGGAAGGCGTGAGACGGGCGTTCCCGACACGTTGGGCGGGTCCCACCTCCAAGGACCTACTCAGTATGCGAAGTACATCGGCCTCTCGACAAGGACGGGGACGTTGGAGCTGATGTGCACCGACTCCTCCACCGCCCGGCCCGGAAAGTCAGAGTTGACCATGTGCGTCGCCCGGCTATTGGCCGGGACCGTCATGCTCACCTGCTTGGTCCCGCCCCCGACGAGGAGGTAGGTCAGGGTGACCTGCGCAGACGCGGAGGTGTCGTTGAGCACGGTCAGATACTCGACGAAGTTGGGGGCGACGTACCCCTCGGCGAGGTCGAAGGAGGCGCCCAACACCGACTCCTCGGCCGCGACGGCGTCGTGACCCCCCTTCCAGCCGCTCCCGTAGTCGAAGTACATGGGCCGCTCCACCACCACCGGCTGGTCCGAAGTGATGTGGACAGCCAGGGAGGTGGGGGCCGCGAAGTCCTGGTTGACGAGGTGGGTCGCGCGCGACTGGGGGGCGACCGTGATCGTCACGACCTTGGGGGCTCCCCCCTGCACCTCGTAGGTGAGGGTGACGTCGGCCGGTGACGGGTTGGCGTTGAGGATGGTCAGGTACTCGTCGAAATTGGGGGCGACGTAGCCCTCGGCCAGGTCCAGCGCGGTGCTGGGGTGCGTGCTGCCCACGACCACGTCGCCCCCCGTCCATTTCCCCTCGTAGTCGAAGTACATGGGCCGCTCGGCCAGGAAGGGGACGCCGTTCGCCGACTTCACCTCGGCCGACACCTGCTGCCCGGGACCGGCCTGGGCGCGGTCGTTGACGTGGACGGTGCTCCGGCTGTGCGCGGGCACGGTCCAGGGCACGTTCGTGGTCCCGCCCCCGCTGAAGTAGTAGGTGATGGTGACCTGCGCCGCCTGCGTGGGGTCGGGGTTGAGCAGGGTCAGGTACTCGTCGAAGCCGGGTCCCGTGTACCCCTCTGCGAAGAGGAAGTCGGTGCCCAGCTGCTGCGCGCCGGTGACGTCGTCTCCACCCTTGATGGTGCCCCCGTAGTCGAAGTACATAGGCCTTTCCGCTACAAAGGGGTTGGACGCGTAGAGGTGGGCCGAGACGTTCTGGCCGGCACCGACGTCGTGGTTGACGTTGATGGTGGTGCGGCTCTGGCCAGGCAGCTGGTAGACGCGGGTGATGACCGCCCCCGACTGCAGCAGGTAGTCGACGCAGAGCGGCTGGGCGGGGCCCGCGTTCTCGACCGTGATGTATTCGTCGAAGTTCGGCCCCGTGTAACCCTCGGCGAAGTAGGCGTTCGTCGCGCCCGCGCTCACGCCCAGGGCGTCAGACCCGCCCGGCCAGGGCCGGCCCCGGTCGGGGGGGCCCGGGGAGGCGGCCGCCCCGGCCGCGCTGCAGGGTGCTCCTGTCGTGTACGTGTAGGCGTCGGGTTGTATCGTGACGGCGCCGCCAGGCTCGGTCACGGCGACGCTTACCAGCCCGGTCCCGGGCGGCGTGGTGGCGGTCAGGGTCGTCGGGGTCACCACGTTCACGGCGGACGGGACGTCGGAGCCGAAGGTGACCGTCGCACCGGCCTGGAACCCGGTCCCGGTGATGGTGACGGGGGTGCCGCCCCCCGGCGGCCCCTGGGCCGGCGAGACCGTGAGCGCGTGGCCCGGCGAGAGCTGCAGGTCTTGGGCAGTGGTCACGCCCGGCGAGACTACGACCTGGGCCGAGGCCGCCTGGTACCCGGTGGTCGAGGCGGAGACCGTGTAGGTGCCGGGGTCGACCTGCGTGAACGAGTAGCCGCCGCCGGCGTCGCCCGTCACGCCGCCGCCCTGGCAGGTGCAGGTGACCGCCGCGCCGCCGATGGGGCTGCCGGTCAAGGCGTCGGTGACCCTGCCCGAGATCGCTCCCGGCGGCAGCATCGTGGCATCGACGGTGGCGGTCAGCCCCGGGCTCACGGCGATGCCGTCCCTGGTGTGGGTCGCGTACCCTGGATCCGAGAAGGTGAGCCGGTAGCTGGGGCCGGGCGGGAGGCCCGGGAACGTGTAGTCGCCGTCGGTGCTCGTCGTCTGCGGGGCGGCCGGGCAGGAGCAGTCAACGGTGACCCCGCCCAGGGCGGCGCCCGTCTGCCCGTCGGTGACCCGGCCGGTGAGACCGCCCGGGTCGAAGGCTGGCTCGAGGTCACCGTTCCCGGTCCCCGCCGAGTTGCCCAGCAGGCCCACGCCGAAGGCTTCCTCGATCCCCTTGAGGGTCCCGTAGTGGTCACCTCCGACCGCGTACTGCCCACTCCCCTTGGAGGAGATGACGAGGGTGGGAATCTGGCCGCCGTCGCCGCCATTGAAGCCGGCCTTGCTCGTGCCCTCGTCCCAGGTGATGATGACGGTCCCCCCAACGGTGAACCAGGATGAGGAGAGGACGGTGGGCAGGTTGTCGTTGAGCCAGGTGTCGCCGGCCGTGGTCAGCTGTGCCGTCGTGTCGGCCGCGCACGGCGAGCCGGGATTCGTATCCCCGTGCATGTTGTCGCAGTCGTTGGGCGTCACCCACACGAAGTCGGGCGGGCTGGCGCTGTTGAGATCCGAGTTCATCAGGCCGGGCGAGTAGGGCACCACGTTGTCGCACTGGCTGGCGTCCCCGACGATGGAATCGAAGTACACGAACGGGTTGTGCGACTTGTTGTAGGGGGTCGAGCCCTGGCCCACGTAGCAGGCCTCCGGCATGTTCTCGATGTAGGCCTTCCAGGAGATGCCCGCCCCCTGCAGCTCGTCCACGAGCGTCAGGTCGGAGGGCGGGAGCGGGAACGTGGTGCCCGACCCGGCGCCCCAGGTCGAGCCCGAGAGAAGGGCCAGGTACTCGGTCGTGCTGTTGTGCTGGACCGCGTACCAGCTGCTGGCCGAAGTGTACGTCTGGACCAGGCTGTTGATGTAGGGGGCGTCGGGGGAGCCGATGACGTCGCCGTACTCGCGGTTCTCCTCCACGATGACCATGACGTGGGGCTGGGGCTGGGCCGCGGAGGCGGTGACGGCGTGCCCGGGATACGCGTGGACGCCGCCGGCCAGGATCGCCCCGCTCGCGAAGAGGGCCAGCGAGCGACGGCACGCGCCGCCCACGCTCCCCGCCAGCCGTCGGCGCCGCCGGGGCGCCTGTCCCCCCTTGACCACCCTTCCTCAGTTCCCGGGAGCCTACTACAGGTCCCTTCGCTTGACAATGCCTTGCGGCGCGCCCGCTCGGCGCCCAGACCCGAGCCTACTCCTTCACGTAGGGCTTGCCGTCGGCGGCGGGCGACCTCGCCCTCCCCACCACCCCGGCCACGACCAGGATGGTGGCCACGTACGGGGCCATGAGCAGGAAGTAGCTCGAGATGGGCGTGTTGAGGACGGCCAGAAAGGTCTGCAGCGAGTCAGAGAATCCGAACACGAGAGAGGCGCCCAGCGCCCCCACAGGGTTCCAGCGGCCGAAGATGACGGCCGCCAGCGCGATGAAGCCCCGCCCCGAGGTCATGCCCTTGCCGAAGGCGCCCACCGACCCGAGGGTGAAGTAGCACCCGGCCAGGCCCGCCACCAGGCCGCCCAGCACCACGTTGATGTAGCGCGTGCGGATGACGTCGATCCCGGCCGTGTCCGCCGCCCGCGGGTGCTCCCCGACCGCCCTCACCCGAAGGCCCCACCGCGTCCGGAAGAGGGCGACCTGGATCACCCCCAGGAGGACGAAGGTGAAGTAGACGAACACGTTCTGGTCGAAGAGCACGGGCCCCAGCACGGGGATGCGGTCCAGGACCGGGATGGGGACGGGCGCGATCACGGCGGCGCTGTTGAGGGTCGCCTGGAAGGGGACCAGGAGGCGGTCGTAGAGGAAGCCCGTGAGCCCCAGGCAGAAGAGGTCGAGGACGATCCCCACGATGACCTGGTCCACCCCGTAGCGAAGGGAGAACACGGCCAGGATGAGCCCGATGAGCCCGCCCGAGACGGCTCCCGCGGCGAGGCCCAGGATGGCGTTGCCGGTCACGCTGGCCGCCACGGCGGAGGCGAAGGCGCCGAACAGCATCTGGCCCTCAATGGCCACGTTGGTCACCCCCGCCCTCTCGCAGAGGATGCCCGCGAACGCCCCCAGGGTGAGGGGCGCCGCCTTGGTGAAGGTCCCCTGCAGCATGCCGGTCAGGCTCAGAGAGTTGCCCCGCGCCGCCCAGGCCAGGAAGGCGAAGATGAAGCAGGCGATGCCCAGGGCCAGGATCGGGTAGGCCCAGCGCCCGAAGCCCCGGGCCAGGTGATAGGCGCCCAGGAAGGCGGCCGCCGCGGCCAGGATGTAAGCCGCCTGGCGCACGGGCAGGACCAGGTCGGGGACGTTGAGAGCGCCCGAGCCCGCCAGGTTGAGGACGAAGCGGGCCTGGGGGTGCCCCGAGGGCTGGGCCCCGAACATGAGGGCGGCGGCGACCCCGATCAGGACCAGGAACACCCCGATCCCGCGCCGCCGGGGCGCCTCCGCGAGCTTGAGCTCGACGACGCCGACAGCGCTCACGAACCCCACCCCGGCGAGACGCGCGCGGCGGGCGCGCGCTGCGCCCGGATGCGGAAGACCGCCCGGATGAGCGCGGGCGCGGCCACGAAGAGGATCACGAGCGCCTCGATGACCTGAACCAGGTCGACGGGGACCGAGGTGGTGGCCTGCATCTGGATGGAGCCAGCGCGGAGCGCCCCGAAGAGGAGCGCGGCGGCGGCGATGCCGGCG
>JBOHUY010000281.1:0-4349 GCA_050735015.1 Candidatus Dormibacterales bacterium
GTGGTGGAGTCCCCCGCTCGCAGGGCTCGCAGCGGCGAGACGCGAGGGCGTCCGACATGCGATCAGGTTAGCGCCCGGGGGCAGCCGCTGGTGTGTTGGCTAGACTCGCCGGGGGGCGGCTAGCTCAGCGGGAGAGCGCTTGCTTCACACGCAAGAGGTCGCTGGTTCGAAACCAGCGCCGCCCACCTCGGACCAATTTCGAGCACCCAACACTCTCGAGCAGTCCTAACCGATCCGCTTCGCGGCGTCCTGCCGCGTGGGCGCAGGCCGAGGGCATAGGCGCCGGCGGTCACGGGTATGGAGGTCCTGAAGCCGGCTGGTCTGGATGACCGCGCTGGCGAGCCACAGGGCTGCGCCGCCAACAGCGCTAGGCTCACCGAGGCTCCCGGCGATAGCGGCCTGCGTCGTGCCCTGACGCCGGCGCGTGCGCGCCGGCCGCAACCGCGAAGCGCCCAGCGGGCCGTCGAGAAGCGCGCAGAACGTACTTGATGGAGGCACCGATGACGATTGCGCTGGGCCGTGTCGGCATCTGGAGCAGGCACTACGGAGCGGATCGGGCAGAGGTCCGCGAGGTCGCGGCAGAGTTGGAGGAGCTGGGGTACGGCTCAGTTTGGTACCCGAACCGCCCTGACGGCTTCGACCTCGCGGCCTCCCTCCTCGACGCGACCCACGAGCTTGTCGCCGCGAGTGGCATCACCAGCATCTGGGATCGCCCGGCCGGTGAGGTCGCACGAGCGTACGGATCGCTGAGCGAAGCGCATCCGGGTCGCTTCCTCCTCGGGCTCGGCGTGAGCCATGCCGAGCTCGTCGATCGAGAGCAGCCGGGCCGCTACTCCAGGCCACTCACGCGGATGCGGGAGTACCTCGATGCGCTGGACACGGCGCCGGATCCGGTGCCCGCCTCCGGGCGTGTGCTGGGAGCGCTCGGCCCGCGCATGCTGGAGCTGGCACGAGACCGAACGGCCGGGGCCCACCCCTATCTCGGCACCGTGGAGCACACCCGGCGGGCTCGCGAGCTGCTCGGCGCCGGCCCCCTCCTCGCGCCCGAGCTGACGGTTGTGCTCGAATCGGACGACGGCCGCGCCCGCTCGATCGCCCGGGAGCAGCTCACGTTCCCGGCCAGGTGGGGCTTTCCCACCTACTTCGGGCAGCTCAACTACGTGCGCAACTGGCGCCGGCTCGGCTTCGTCGAGGAGGACTTTGCGGGAGGCGGCAGCGACCGGCTGATCGATGCGGTCGTTGCGTGGGGGGATCCGCCGGCGATCCGCGAGCGAATCCAGCAGCACCTCGCGGCCGGCGCGGACCACGTATGCCTCCAGGTCGCCTCCGGGGAGTTTGGATCCCTTCCGCGCGACGCGTGGCGAATGCTGGGCGCAGAAGTGCTCGGGTGACCTGCGGCTGCTTTGACACGGCCAGTGCTCGGGGCGAACCGGCGACCGGCGGCGTGGCGGCGCGGGACGCCTCCATGAGCCGGCCCGTCCGTCCAGTCGCCGTGAGAACCCTATGAATTCGGGCCAGGTCAGTCCCAAGGGTCCCGTCGCTCTGGCAAGCACATGGTCCCCAACAGAGACTCGCCTCCCGCTCGATCGGCGCGCTACGCTGGATCCGATGTCGGGGACGGTCGGACCTCTCCTCGGGTGCGTGAGCCTGATCGGGTGCGTCTACGTCTACTACCTCGCCTTCCGTCACCCTTGGGGCGATTACGGCGACGATGAAGGCGGAGGAGGATGGCGCGGCGCAGATGACCCCTCCGATCCGCCTGCGTCCGGGCCCTCGGGCTTGTCCCGGCCCTGGTCCCATCGGTGCCGCCCGGTCGGCCGAAACACTCCTCGCGCACCCCTGCCCGGACGGTGCCGACCGCGCTCTCGCCATCGTCGATCCACACCCTTGCGCGTTCGAGCGGGGCTTCCGAGTGTGGCAGACGCCGGCGCGACTGCGTTCGACTCTCGATTGTCGTCGCGAGGGCGCCCGCACGGAGCCGGTCAACATTGGGCGCGAAGGGCGACGGTTCCGCCAAGCTGAGAGAATCTAGGCTGCAGATCTGCAGCTGGACGGGCCGAAGCCCCCAGCAGCTGGATAGCTATCAGTTGCTATCCATTTTGGGATCCCGGGGCCGATGGGATCCCTCGTTTCTGCGTGTGAGCGCCGGGTCTTGCCGCTGGGCCCCTGGACGTGAGCGATGTCGATGCCTCGGCGGATGGGCGCACTGGGCGGTCTCACCCTACCGTGCGGGGGGGCTTCGTGTGTCCAGGATGCGGCAGCCGTCGTGGTGAGGAGCGCGCGGCCCCGCGCATGAGCTCCGCCTCTCCGTAGGTATCATTCAGTGCGTTCGCGACCGGTGGACGCCTCCCCCGGAGCGTTGGTGGGATCGCCCTCGTGGCCCGGCCCCTCCCCGCTCTGCGAGGGTCTCCGCCGCCGGCTCCGTGACCCTCGGCCCCGTCGTCTAGTGGACCAGGACGCAGCCCTCTCAAGGCTGAGATCGCGGGTTCGAATCCCGCCGGGGCTACTCCTACACATCCGCCGCGCGCTGGGTGTGTATAATCGCTCGCATGAAGCGGATTCAGATCCACATCGACGACGAGCTTGACGCTGCGGCGGAAGCTGAGGCGAGCCGTCGCGGGCTGTCGAAGGCTGCCTTGATCCGTACGTCCCTCGCCAAAGAGTTGGGCACGGCCGCGCCGGCGGGCACAGACCCCTGGGAGGCGATGATGGGCTGGCTTGATGATGGGCCTGTCGACGATCTCGATGCGGTGATTTACGAAAAGCGCCTATGAGGTTTGCAGACACGAGCTTTTGGTTCGCGGTCCAGGAGCGGCGCGATACGCGCCACGCACAGGCTGCGGCAATCGTGGTGCGCGGTGTTGGGCGGGTCGCGACCACGAACCATGTGGTGGGAGAAACCTGGACCCTGCTCAGGCGCCGGTCAGGTCACCGCGCCGCTGTGGGTTTCCTTGACCGACTGGCAGCTTTACCTGATGTCGAGGTGGTTCACATCGATAAGTCGTTGGAGGAAGAAGCTCTCCGGTGGTTGCGGTCCCGGAGTGAGCGGGAGTACTCGTTCGTCGATTCGACGAGCTTTGCCTTGATGCGGAAGCGGCGGATCCGAGAAGCCCTAGCCTTCGACGGCGACTTCAACGCGGCCGGCTTCGTCGAGGTGAGGCCCTGAGGGCAGCGCTAGCTCTCAAGCGGTTCGGCTAGCGTCCCGGGTGGCTGAGAGCTGAAACGAGAAAGGTCTGACCTTGAGAGCGATGTCCGCGCTCTTTTAGCGGCCGGCCGGAAGATCTCAGCGATCGCGCACTACCGCCAGGCGACCGGAGCGGCACTGGCTCAAGCCAAGCTGGCTGTCGACAACATCGAACGTGGCCTGCCGGTGGATACCCCCGGCGATGTGGCGGCAACGACTGCTTGGCAGGGACCAGGGCTGTCGAACCAAAGGCAGTCGCAACTCGAGGCTCGCCTTCCCTCGGGTGGAGTAACCGTCTCGGCCTTCCAGACGGCGTCGAGCAACTCCTCGAGCTGGCTCTGGCTGTCGCTGGGCTAGGGAGGGCATTAGGTTCAAAGAAGAGTCGGCGAACATTCGTTAACGGCCGGCGGGACCAGGGACGGCCCCCGACACGAGCCCCCGCCGGCCTCTCTACATCAGCGAGTCTGGCACTCGACCCGACCACGATGTCGATGCCTGGCCGCTCCACTGAGTTCTGCCAGTCCGCGGACTTCATCGTGTTCGAGAGCACATACTTTTGGATCCGATTCCAGAACTCGGGGAATGGAAGTGCGACGTTGTCTTGCCCTCGAACACTGCCTTCAAGCGCTCGTAGCTGCGAGCACCGAGGAGAGCGGCGTCTGCGTTGGTGACGGTGCCCGCCACGACCTGGCTCAACCCATCGTTCGTTGTAATAGGCCATCTCGCGATAGCGCATCAGGATTGCGCGGGCTACCCCGACATCCTCAGAAGTGAACTGCTCCAGACGATAGGCGCCACGAGGCACCTCCTCGAGCAGGGCGTGCTCGGCTAGGGTTCCAACTCTCGTCGCTAGCAGGTGGTCGAGCTCGGCGAGCACAAAGGGGGAGAGGAGACGTGCCATATAAATCCGAGGAGTCTCCCTAGATCGGCCCGGAACCCGGGGGCTAGCATGGAGAGGTGACCGAAAAAGCCACCCACACGCTCGAGACCACCGAAGCCAGCATCGTCTACGACCTTCACGGCCCGCTGCCCGCGGCCGGGAAATTGTCAATAGTTGTGGATTGGCCGGCTTGATCACGCCGCGTTCCTCTGGTCTTCGCGCTCGACTTTGACTCCGTCCACGAAGGTCGCGCCAGCGCGAACGAGCGCGACCAGGTGGGGTGCG
>JBOHUY010000282.1:0-1979 GCA_050735015.1 Candidatus Dormibacterales bacterium
CCCGCAGTCCTCGACGACGACGTAGCGGAGGAGCTCGACGCGCCCCAGGGCGGGGTCGACGCGTACCACGGCGGCGTGGCAGGCGTTCGAGAAGACGCCCCTGTCGACGCCGTCCAGGTAGCGCGTCGCCTGCAGGCCGGGCAGCATCCCGGGGGGCAGATGGTCGGGCTCCTGGATGGCCCAGCGGGCCAGTGTCCCGACGGCGATGGAGCGCTCAGGCGCCCCCCGCGGCCCGACCGCGCCCGGCCGCAGCTCCAGGTCCTCGACGTCGATCTCGAGGCTGTGGGCGGCGATCCGGAAGAGCTTGTCTTTGATGTCGCGGGCGGCCAGGGCCGTGGAGCCGCCGCCCAGGACGGCGCCGCGGCTCCCCCAGGTCCCCATCGCGTAGGGGCTGGCCGCGGTGTCCCCGTGCACGACGCGGACGTCCTCCAGAGGCACGCCCAGCTCGTCGGCGGCGACCTGGGCGAGGGTGGTCTCCAGGCCCTGGCCGTGGCTCTGCAGGCCGGTGGCGACGGTGACCCGCCCCTGCGGATCCATCTCCACCGAGGCGGACTGGTAGCCGGCCTTGATGGGCATGCCCCGCCCCACGAACTCGGGGGTGCCGTGGGCGGTCTGCTCGCAGAACATCATCACCCCCACCCCCAGCAGCTCGCCCCCCGCCCGAGCCTCCTTTTGGCGGCCCCGCAGCGCCTCGTAGTCGAGCACGCTGCGCATGAGCTCGAGCGACTCGGCGTAGGAGCCGCTGTCGTAGACGAGCCCGGTGGCGGTCGTGTAGGGGAAGCTCCTGACCACGTTCCGCAGCCTCACCTCCAGGGGGTCGAGGTCGAGCTCGCGGGCGATCTCGTCCATGAGCCGCTCCATGGAGAAGGCGGCGGAGGGACGGCCCACCCCGCGGTAGGTGCTGACCGGGCACTTGTTGGTGGCCACGGCCACGTCCTCGGCCTCGTAGTTCTGGATGTCGTAGGGGCCGAGGAGCACGTTGGCCGCCATCCCGGAGTCGCTGCCGGCGGTCCAGGGGTAGGCGGAGTAGGCGCCCGCGTCGACCACGATGCGCGCCCTCACCCCCAGCACCCTGCCCTGGGCGGTGACGTGGGCCTCCAGCTCGTGCAGGTGGTCGCGGGCGTGGATGCTGGCGGCCAGGTGCTCGACCCGGTCCTCGACCCACTTGACGGGGCGGCGCGTCCGGGTCGCCAGCCACGCCACCAAGACCTCCTCGGGCATGACGCCGCCCTTGGACCCGAAGCCGCCCCCCACGTCGGGGGCGGCCACCCGGACCCGGTTCTCGGCCCAGCCCAGCTGGGCGGCGACGTAGCTGCGGACCATGTGGGGGAGCTGGGTCGAGGACCACAGGGTGAGGTTGGCCCCGGTCGGGTCCAGGTAGGCGAGGCAGCCCCGGTTCTCCATGGGGACGGCGGTGTGCCGGTGGGTCCGGAAGGTGCGGCGGACGACGCGGTCGGCGGCGTGCGCGGACGCCTTCACGTCGCCCCCTCCCCTCACCCTGCGGATGAAGACGTTCTCCTCCCACCCGGGGTGCAGGCGGGGCGCGGCCCCGGAGAGCGCCTCCTCGACGGTGGTGACGGCGGGCAGCACCTCGTAGTCCACCTCCAGGAGCTCGGCGGCGTCCTCGGAGAGGTAGGGATCCTGGGTCAGGACGGCCGCCACCTGGTCGCCCACGAACCGGACCGTGTCCCCCGCCAGGCAGGGCTGGAACGAAAGCTGCGCCCCCGGCTTGTCCACGTCCGCCCGCATGCCCAGGCCCCGGCAGTCGCGACCGGTGAAGACCAGGGCTCCCGGGTGGGCGGAGAGCAGCGCGGCCGCGTCCACGGCGCGGACATGGGCGTGCGCATGCGGGCTGCGGACCAGGCGCAGGTGCAGCGCGCCCTGCATCTCGAGGTCGTCGAGGTAGCGCGCGTCGCCGGTCGTGAGGCGGCGGTCCTCGACGCGCAGGACGCGCGCGCCGACCAGGTGCGGGGTGGGCC
>JBOHUY010000283.1:0-3178 GCA_050735015.1 Candidatus Dormibacterales bacterium
ACGCGCCGCCGCCGCACCACGATCACCACCCGCCGGCGGCGGACCACGACCACGCGCCGGCGCCGGGCGCCGGCGGGGTCGAGCGCCTCCGGCGCCTGACGCCGGGACGTCGCGGGCGGGCGGGGAGGCTCGGCACGGGCTCCCCCGCCTCCGCCTCGACCACGTCCTCGTCGCGGTCCCCGGGCTGGAGGCCGCGGCTCGCGATTACCTGACCCGGCTGGGGCTGAAGGCGCTGCCCGGAGGGCGGCACCCCGGGGCGGGGACGGCCAACATGATCGTGCCCGCCGGGGACGCCTACATCGAGCTCATAACGGTGGTCGACCAGGAGGAGGCGGCCCGGGTTCCCCGCAGCGCCCGGGTGGCACGGGCCCTGGCCGGTGGGCGCATGTTCGCGGGCTGGGCCGTGAGGTGCCCCGATCTGGACGCGGAGCGCCGTCGCCTGGCCGCTCTCGGGTGGGAGCTCCCGAAGCCCCTCCCGGGCTCGCGGCGGCGCCCCGACGGTTCGGTCCTCCGCTGGCGCGTGCAGGAGACGCAAGCCGGGGAGGGAGAGGCCGAGCTGCCGTTCCTGATCGAGTGGGGCCCGGCGCAGCATCCCTCCGCCTCCGACGTCGTCCATCCGCGAGGGCGTCTGGAGCTGGGGCGCCTGACGGTGGGCTCCCCCCGCCCCCACGCCTGCGCCGACGCGCTCGGCCGCCTGCTCGGTGATGCGGTCGATTACGAGATCGCCACCGCCCCCTTTCCGGGGCTCCTGCAGGTGAGGCTGGAGGGGGACGTCTCGGGCACGATCCCCTAGCGGGGGGGGCACCGAGGCCCGGCGCTCGCTAGGATCGGTCGGGGATGCCGGGCCGGGCGGCGGTGGGCTCGGTCGCCGGCCCGCGTGGCCGTGCAGGAGGTTGGCGATGGTGGCGGGGGAAGGCCCGGGGGCCCACAACATGGACGACTACGACGCCGCCGTGAGGAGCTTTCGAATCCATGTCCCGCGGTACTTCAACTTCGCGCGGGACGTGGTGGGGGGGTGGGCGCACGATCCGGGCAAGCTGGCGATGCTCTGGCTGGGCCCGGGCGGCGCGGAACGAAGGATCACGTTCCTGGAGTTCGACGAGCGCTCGGACGCCTTCGCGGAGGTGCTCGCTCGCGAGGGGGTCAGGCCGGGTGACCGCGTCATGGTGCAGCTGGGGAGGATCCCCCAGTGGTGGGAGGTGCTGCTCGGCTGCCTCAAGGTGGGCGCGGTGGCGGTACCCGGGACCGTCCTGCTCACCCCCAAGGACATCGCATATCGCACCCGTCTGGCGGAGGCCGTCGCCTACGTCACAGACGCCGCCGGGGCGTCGCGGGTGGACGAGGTGAAGGCCGAATGCCCGAGCCTTCAGCGCCTGTTCGTCGTGGGCGAGCCCCGCGAGGGCTGGCTCTCATATGAGGCGGAGACGGCCTTGTCGTCGGGACGACCGCCTGAGGTCGCCACCATGTCCTCCGACCCCGCGCTCATCTACTTCACGTCGGGCACGGTCGGCAACCCCAAGATGGTCCTCCACACCCACGCCTCTTACCCCCTGGGCCACGTCATCACGGGCCGCTTCTGGCTGGACCTGCGCCCGGACGACCTCCACTTCAACCTTTCGGAAACGGGCTGGGCGAAGGCGGCCTGGTCGAGCCTCTTCGGCCCCTGGAGCCAGGGCGCGGCGGTCTTCGTGCACGACGCGCCCGGCCGTTTCGATGCAGGCCAGACGCTGGACGTCCTGGAGAGCTATCCGATCACGGTCTTCTGCGCGCCGCCCACCGCCTACCGGATGCTCGTCCTTCAGGACCTGGGCCGGCACCGCAACAGCCTGCGGCACTGCGTGGGGGCGGGGGAGCCCCTCAATCCGGAGGCCATCGAGAGCTGGCGCAACGCCTACGGGCTCACCATCAGGGACGGGTATGGACAGACGGAGACGGTGCTTCTCTGCGGTAACTTCCCTCCGCTCGAGGTACGGCCGGGCTCGATGGGCAAGCCCTCGCCGGCCATGGAGGTGGCCATCATCGACGAAGAGGGGGAGGCCGTCGCACCCGGGGGGGAAGGAGACATCGCCCTGCGCGTCACTCCCCGCCGACCGGTCGGCCTCTTCAAGGAGTACTGGCGCAACCCCGAGGCCACGCGAGCCTCGGCGCGGGGCGGCTGGTACGTCACCGGGGACCGCGCCCGGGCCGACGCCGACGGCTACCTCTGGTTCGTCGGCCGGGCCGACGACGTCATCATCAGCGCGGGCTACCGTATCGGGCCCTTCGAGGTCGAGAGCGCCCTCGTGGAGCACCCCGCCGTGGCCGAGGCGGCCGTGGTGGGCGCCGTCGACGCCCTGCGGGGGACGCTCGTCAAGGCCTACGTCATCCTCGCGCCCGGTCATCGTCCCTCCGACCGGCTGGCATGGGAGATCCAGGAGCACGTCAAGCGCGTCACCGCCGCCTACAAGTACCCGAGGGAGATCGAGTTCGTGTCGGAGTTGCCGAAGACGATATCCGGGAAGATCCGCAGGGTGGAGCTGAGATCGAGGACGCGACCCGGTGACCCGAGTTCAGCCTGAGCCCAAAGGTTCTCGCCTCCCAGTCGTTACCCTCTTAAGCGTTGCCCTCCCTCGTAGACATTGTCGGCGTGAGTCGTTGTTACGACCGGGTGGTCGCGCTCGACGACGTCCACATGAGGCTGGACCCAGGCGAGCTGGCCTTCCTGGTCGGCCCCAGCGGAGCCGGCAAGACCACCCTGCTCAAGCTCATCAACCGCGAGATCCGACCCACCGCGGGGGAGGTCTGGGTGGACGGACTGCCCGCGCATCTTCTGCAGTCCGGGAAGGTGGCCCAGCTGAGGCGGCGGGTGGGGGTCGTGTTCCAGGACTACAAGCTCCTGCCCCGCCTCACCGCTCTCGAGAACGTGGCCTTCGCCCTTCAGGTCAGCGACCTCAGGGCCTCACCGCGCCGGTCCCGTGACCGCGCCCTCGACGCGCTCGATGCGGTCGGCCTCGGCGAGAGGGCGGGCGCCTTCCCCAACGAGCTCTCGGGCGGTCAGCAGCAGCGCGTCGCCATCGCCCGTGCGCTGGTGAACGACCCGCACGTGATCCTCGCGGACGAACCGACCGGCAATCTCGATTCCAAGACCAGCGACGAGATCATGCAGATGCTGGTTCGCCTCAACGACGCCGGCAAGACC
>JBOHUY010000284.1:0-2253 GCA_050735015.1 Candidatus Dormibacterales bacterium
GGCCAGGGCACCCTCGAGGGCGGCGCGGTCCGCCTCCGTGGCCGCCTGCAACTCCCTCAGCCGGAGGGGCCGGTTGGACGCGAAAAGGATCGCCTCGACCGCCTGGGAGAGCCCCTCCACCTCAGGCCCGGGGCGCCCCGCCGGGCTCCACCGTGATGGGCCCGAAGGGCCGCCGCTGGCGCACCCTGACCTCGCCTCGCCTCAGCATCTCGAGCAGCGCGACGAAGGTGACCACGGCCTCCAGGCGGTCCTCCGATTCCAGGATCAGCGCGACCAGCTCGAGCGGCCCCCGGGCCAGCCGGCGGGCCAGCGCGTCCAGCTTCTCCTCCAGGGTCCAGGCGCGGCCGGCCACGGTCAAAGGGCGCGGCGGGACACGGGAGAGGACACTCTGGAAGGCGGCCAGGAGCAGGCCCGCCTCGATGGGGGCCTCCTGGCCCTCCACAGCGACCGGGCGCGCGGGGGGCGAGAAGGAGTAGGCTTCCTGGGCGGCCCGATCCATCATGCGCTGGGCCATCTCCCGGTACACCTGGTACTCCTGGAGCCGGTGCCGGACCTCCTCCTCCCACCCGAGCAGGTCCACCTCCTGAGGCTGGGGCTCCTCGCCCGGCAGGAGCCGGATGGACTTGAGGAGCAGAAGCCGGGCCGCCATCCACAAGAACTCGGACATCTCCCGGGGGTCGGGGGTCTTCAGGGCCGCCACATGGCGCAGGTACGCCTCGGTGACCGAGGCGAGGGGCACCTCCAGCACGTCCAGCTCCTCTCGCTCGACGAGTGCGAGCAGCAGTTCGAGGGGGCCCTCGAAGACCGGCGTGGCGACTTCCAGGCGAGGCGGTGCCACCGGCTGCTCCATCGGATTCTCCTGTGTCAAGCGGCTGCCGAGGGCGGGAGGGCGCCCGAGCCTGGGTAGATGATACTGGCGCCGCCGGCGCCCTCCATCGGGTCGCCCGCCTTCAGCGAAGGTCCACGCGCCGGAACCGCTCGCGCCCCGCCATGCGCCGCCAGCGGGCGCGCAGCGCGGGCGGGCTCTTGGTCTGGCTGCGGTGCAGCAGCCGGGCTTTGATCTTCTCCTCCAGGACCTCCGCGACGTCGACCTCGAGGTCGGCGTCGGCGCCGCCGAACAGCCACGCCTCGGAGGTCTTGTGGGGAGGGCCCTGCTCAGGATAGGTGAGGCGGTCGCGGGCGCACGGCCAGGCGGCGTCGAGGGCGCAGCGCCCCGCCACCCGGTGGTCGGGGTGCTGGCGGAGCCCGGGCCGCGGGTCGAATGTGAGCAGGAGGTCGGGCCGCTCGCCCCTGATCTGCCCGACCAGCCGCCTTCGGAGCGCGACTGTTTCCTCCAGCTCGGCGTCGAGGCCGCGGAGAAAGACGACCTCCGCCAGTCCCAGCGCGGCGGCGGCGGCCCCCTGCTCCTCCTCGCGCATGCGCGCCAGATCCGGCCCGGTCAGCCGGAGGTCGTCCGTGCCCTTGTCCCCGGAGGTGCACAGGACCAGGCTCACGCGGGCGCCCCGCCGTGCCATCAGGAGGATGGAGCCGGCGCAGAAGTACTCGGCGTCGTCGGGGTGGGCGGCGATGCAGAGGACGCGGCGGACGCGGGGGTCCAGGGGGCCCGAGAAGGGCCGGGCCCGGGTCAAGCCCCGGCCGCGCTCATCGACCGCGCCTCGGTGAGCAGCTCGCGGGCGCGGGCGAGCGCCTTCTCGGTCACCGTGCCGCTCATCATGCGGGCCAGCTCCCGGGCCCGATCGGCGTCGGCGGCCAGCTCTCTGACGCGGACGACGTTGCGCCCCTCGGGGCCCGCCACCTTCTCCACCAGCAGGTGGCGGTCCGCGAAGCATGCGATCTGGGCCAGGTGGGTGACGACCAGCACCTGGCGCGCGCGCCCGAGGCCGCGCAGCCTGAGGCCGACCTGCAGCGCGGTCTCCCCCCCGATGCCGCTGTCGACCTCGTCGAAGACCATGGTGGGGACCTCGTCCGCCTCCGCCCCGGCCGTCTTCACGGCCAGCATGACCCGCGCCAGCTCCCCTCCCGAGGCCACGCGGGAAAGCGGGGCGAGGGGCTCGCCGGGGTTGGCCGAGAACATCATCTCCGCCTGCTCTGCGCCCTCCGGGCCGAGCTCGCCGCGGGGGACCAGGCGGACCTCGAACCGGGCCCCCTCCAGACGCAGGCCGGCCAGCTCCACGGCCACGGACGCGCCCAGCCGGCGGGCCGCCTCGTGGCGCAGGCGCGAGAGTGCGGATGCCTCGCCGTCCAGGGCCTGCC
>JBOHUY010000285.1:0-2607 GCA_050735015.1 Candidatus Dormibacterales bacterium
GTCGCGGACCTCGACCGCGGTGCCAGGGGAAGGCGGTGCCGCTCCTTCGTCGACCAGCACGCCCGCCCGCACCCTGATCCGGCGACGCGAGCTGCGGGCCTCCACGTCGGCCACGGCCGCGATGCTCGCCAGCGCCTCTCCCCGGAACCCGAGCGTGCCTATCGCGGAGAGGTCCTCCACCGTCGCGAGCTTGCTGGTCGCGTGCCGGGTGAAAGCCAGCGGCAGCTCGTCGCCCGGGATTCCGGCGCCGTCGTCGGCGACCCGCACCAGGGTCCTGCCGGCGCCGGTCACCTCCACCGAGACGTTCTTGGCGCCCGCGTCGAGGGCGTTCTCGACCAGCTCCTTGACGACCGACGCGGGCCTCTCCACGACCTCTCCGGCGGCGATCGCGTCCGCGACCCGCGAGGGGAGCAGGCGGATGTGCCGAGCGACCGCGCCCTCAGCGCCCGGCGGTGCCACTCACCTGGTCCCCATGCGCCCCCGCAACTCGTAGAGCTTCTCGAGCGCCTCCAGAGGGCTCATGCGGTCGACCTCCAGGGCTTCGAGCTCGCGCCGGATGGGGTCGGCGCTGGGGCCCAGCGGGAGGCCGAGCTGCTGTTCGGGGGGTTCGAGGGGGCGCTGTCTTTCCAGCTCCTCCATGACCTGCCTGGCGCGGGCGACGACCTGCGTCGGGAGGCCGGCCAGGGCGGCTACGTGAATCCCGTACGAGCGGTCGGCACCGCCGGGGACGACGCGGTAGAGAAAGCGCACCTGGCCGCCCTCCTCGACCACCTCGACGCGGTGGTTCCGGATCCTGGCCAGGCGGTCGGCAAGGGCGGTCAGCTCGTGGTAGTGCGTGGCGAAGAGCGTGCGGCAGCCGAGGCGGGGCGAGTCGTGGATGTGCTCGACCACGGCCTGCGCGATGGAAACCCCGTCATAGGTCGAGGTGCCCCTCCCCACTTCGTCGAACACGAGCAGCGAGGCTCTCGTCGCGTGCCCCAGGATGGCCGCCGTCTCCGCCATCTCGACCATGAAGGTCGACATGCCCCGCGCGAGGTCGTCGTGCGCGCCCACCCGGGTGAAGATCCTGTCCGCGAGCCCGATCGAGGCCCGGTCCGCCGGTACGAAGGAGCCGCACTGGGCGAGCAGGACGATGAGGGCTGCCTGACGAAGGTAGGTCGACTTCCCCGCCATGTTGGGGCCCGTGAGCACCGCGACCTGCTCTTGGGCGGCGTCCAGTACGAGGTCGTTGGCCACGAAAGTCCCGCCCGGGAGCGCGGCCTCCACGAGCGGATGGCGGCCGCCCCGCACCTCGAGCCGTAGGCCGGCGTCGACCTCAGGGCGCGTCCAGCGGTTGCGCTCCGCCGCCTCCGCCAGGGAGGCGAGGGCATCCAGCTCGCCGGCTGCCTGCGCGCTCTCGAGGAGGGCCGGGGCCTCCCCGGCGACCTTGTCGCAGAGCTCACTAAGGACCTCCTGCTCCCGCGCCAGCATGTCATGCTGCGCGTTCAGCACGACCGCCTCCCGCTCTTTCAGCTCGGGCGTGATGTACCGCTCTGCGCCCGTCACGGTCTGCTTGCGCAGGTAGTCCGCGGGCACGAGGTCGGAGGCCGACCGGCCGACCTCGATGTAATAGCCGAAGACCCTGTTGTAGCCGACCTTGAGGCCCTTGATCCCGGTCCTCTGCCTCTCGGCGGCCTCCAGGCCGGCGATCCACTCCCGGGCGGAGCGCGAGGCCTCCCGGATGCCGTCGAGCTCGGCGTCGTGACCGAGCCTGACGGCGCCCGCCTCCCGCAGGAGGGTCGGGGGATCGTCCACGAGCGCTCCGGCGAGCAGCATGGCGAGCGAGCTCGCATCCCGGATGCGGGCGGCGGTCGCGCGCAGCCCCAGCGCGGAGAGCGACTCGGCCGCCGAGCGAACGAGAGGAAGCCTCTCCAGGGAGTGTCGAAGAGCGACCAGCTCTCTGGGGGTGGCCAGCCGCTGGGAGGCGCGCGAGACCAGCCGCTCCAAGTCCCCGACGCCGCGAAGCGCCCCCGAGACCGCCGTCCGGGCGAGCGAGTCGCCGCGCAGCTCGGCCACCGCTCCCAGGCGGAGCTCGATGGCCTCCACGTCGCGCAGCGGCGCCCACAGCCAGGCCCTCAGCCGGCGTGACCCGCCCGCGGTCGCGGTGTGGTCCGCAAGGCGGAGGAGCGCGGGCAGCTCCAGGTTCTTGACCGTCGGCTCGTCCAGCTGCATGGTGGCGTCCGGCGAGTACGTCCGGATGCGCAGGAGCCCCGGCTCGACCCGGACGTGGTTCTGCTGCAGGTACTCCAAAACCACGCCCGCGGCGCCCAGCGCCATGGGGGCCGCTTCGGCGCCGATGGAGGCATCGAATGCGATCCCGAGGACGTCCTTGATGCGGCTCCTACCTCGCTCCGGATCGAACCTGTACTCCTCCACCGCGGGCGGGGTGAGCAGCTCGGCCGGATTGAGGCGATGCAGCTCCGAGGGCAGCCGCGTGGCCGCGAGCTGGCACAGCAGCATCTCGCCGGTGGAGACGTCGCACGCGGCCAGGCCCGCCTCCGGGCCCCGGGAGAAGGCCGCGACCAGGAAGTTGGGCAGACCGGGTTCGAGATAGGCGTCCTCGAGGAC
>JBOHUY010000286.1:0-5557 GCA_050735015.1 Candidatus Dormibacterales bacterium
GCGCCATGGCGTGCTCACGCGCGAGGCGGTGCTCTCGGAGGGGTGGGAGGGGGGCTTCGCCGCCCTCTACCCGGTCTTGCGGGCACTGGAGGAGGCGGGCCAGGTGAGGCGCGGGTACTTCGTCGACGGCCTGGGCGGCTCACAGTTCGCGCTCCCGGGCGCCGTGGACCGGCTCAGGGCCACGCGCGAGCCGACCGGCTCAATGGTCGTGCTGGCCGCCACCGATCCCGCCAATCCCTACGGCGCGGCGCTGCCCTGGCCTGCACCGGGGCAGCTCCCCTCGGGGCGCCCCTCGAGGGCGCCGGGCGCCTACGTCCTGCTCCAGGACGGCCTCGCCCGCGCCTATCTGGAGCGGGGCGGCCGCTCGCTCATCACGTTCGGCGAGGTGGTGGCCGAACAGCTCGCCGCCCTGGCCGCGGCCGCCCTCGTGCGGGGACGGGTGGAGGTGCAGCGTGTGGACGGCGTCGCCGTGCACGAGAGCGGCTGGCCGGCCCGGCTTCGCGAGGCCGGGTTCGGCGCCAGCCCCAGGGGCATGGTGATGTGGCCGCAGGGGAGGGGGCGGGCGCGCCGGAGCGATCTAGTCCATGCCTGAGGGCGACACCATTTGGCGGACCGCGCAGGCCATGCGCTCCCGCCTCGTGTCCTCGGTCCTGGTGGACGCCGTCCCGGTCCAGCTGGAGCGCTTGCGGGGCGCCCGCCTGGTGGGGGCGGAGCCGGTCGGCAAGCACCTCGTCCTCCGCTTCTCGTCCGGGCTGGCCCTCCACTCCCACCTGGGCATGCGGGGATCGTGGCACCTCTACCCGCGGGGCCGGGCATGGCGCCGGCCGGAGGCGGCGGCGAGGTGCGTGCTCGACTTCGGGGGCTGGGTCGCCGTCCTCTACTCGGCTCCTGCGCCGGAGCTGATCGGCGAGACCTCAGACCGCCTGGCGCACCTGGGTCCCGACATCCTGAGCCAGGACTTCGACCTCGAGGCCGTGCTCCGGCGGGCGGCCCGCGCGGAGGTCCGGACGGTGGGGGAGATGCTCTTGGACCAGCGCGTCTGCGCCGGGATCGGCAACGTCTACAAGTGCGAGACGCTCTGGGCCCTGAGGGTCAACCCCTGGCAGGACCCGGGGGAGGTCGACGCCGCCACGCTGCGCCGCCTCTACCTCACCGCGCGCGAGTTCATGCTCGGAAACCTCCACGGCTTCATCGGGAGGCGCTTCTCCCACGGGGCCGGAAGGGGCCGCGCCGTCAAGGCGGCCGTCCACGCGCGCTCCGGCCGGCCCTGCCCCCGCTGCGGGACCCTCGTGCGTGTCACCCCCCAGGGCGAGCAGGCCCGGCCCACCTACTTCTGCCCCTCCTGTCAGGGCCCGGGCCCGCGGGCGGCGAGGGCCCGCTCGGCGGGCTGATGCCGGCGGGGCTCAAAAGGCGGTCTTGAGGTCCCCGTAGGCGAGGTTGGCGGAGTGGCCCAGGAGCGGCACGCCATACTCTTCCTCGATGCCGCGCAGCGTCGCGTAGTGGTCGCCGGCGGTGGAGTAAGCGCCCCTGGGGTGGCCGCTGATGACGAGGGTGGGCACCTGACCGCCGGTCCCGTACGAGCCCCCCGAGGTGTCCTTCCCGATGCTCTCGTCCCAGGTCACGATGATGATGCCGCCGCCCTGGTACCAGGTCGTCGACTGGACGGCGGGGATGAAGGTCTTGAGCCAGGAGTCGCCGTTGGCGACGCCGTTGGGGCCGCAGGGGCCGCCGTTGGTGTGCATGTCGTCGCAGATGTTGGGACTGAACCACACGAACGCGGGCGGGGCGGCGCTGTTGAGGTC
Source organism: Candidatus Dormibacterales bacterium (assembly GCA_050735015.1). GTDB lineage: Bacteria > Chloroflexota > Dormibacteria > Dormibacterales > Dormibacteraceae > JBOHUX01. Next base: position 1,803 of record JBOHUY010000286.1, read on the forward strand.
GGCCTGCATCTGGGATCCGCTGAAGGGTCCGCTGTAGGAGAAGACGCCGTCGCCCTTGCCGTCGCAAAGCGACTTGTAGTCCTTGAAGTAGGCGAAGGGGTTGTGGTCGCTGTAGTACAGCGTGGTGCTGGGCCCCACGTAGCAGGGCGTGTTCGGCATGGACTCCATGTAGGCCTTCCACCTGAGGTTGGAGGTGTTCAGCTCGTCGACCAGCGTGGTGGCGCTGAAGGGCCGCGTGCCGCCCAGGCCGAGATTCTGGTTGGAGCCGGAGATGAGGTCGAGGTAGTCGCGCGGGCTGTTGTGCTCGACGGCGTACCAGTGCGTGGCCGACGTGTAGTCGGGCACCAGCGTGTTGTTGATGTAGGGGGCCTGTCTGCTCCCGATCACGTAGGGGCTGCCCTGCTTGCTGCTGTAAGCCTTGTTCTCCATGACGATGAGCATCACGTGGGCCGGGCCGGCAGCCGCGGTCACGGTGAACGCGGTCGAGGACGTGGCCTTGCCCCCGGGGGCGGTCACGGAGATGGTGCCGGTGGTGGCCCCCGTGGGCACCGAGGTGGAGATCTGGGTGTCGCTGTCCACCGAGTAGACGGTCTGCGGGGTGCCGTTGAACGAGACCGCGGTGGTGCCCGTGAAGCCGCTGCCGGTGATGACCACGGTCGTGCCCACGGGTCCGCTGGTGGGGCTGAACTTGGAGATGCTCGTGGTCGGGGGTGCGGTCACGGTGAAGGAAGAAGACGAGTGGGCTGTGCCCCCGGGCGTGGTCACCGAGATGGTGCCCGTACTGGCCCCGGTGGGCACCGAGGTGCTGATCTGGGTGTCGCTGTCGACCGAGTAGGTGGTCTGGGCGGTGCCGTTGAACGAGACGTGGCTGGCGCCCGTGAAGCCGGTGCCGGAGATGACCACCGTGGCTCCCACCGAGCCGCTGGTGGGGGCGAACTTGGTGATGGTCGGCACCGGTGACGAGTTGACGGCGAAGGACGCCGCCGAGGTCGCCGCGCCCCCGGGCGTGGTCACGGAGATGGTGCCCGAGGTGGCCCCGCTGGGAACCGTCGTGGAGATGGAGCTGTCGCCGCTGACCGTGAAGGCGGTCTGGGCGGTGCCGTTGAAGGCGACCTGGGTGGCGCCCGTCATCCCGTGCCCGTTGATCGTGACGCCGGCTCCGACCGTCCCGCTGGTGGGGGTGAAGCCGGTGATCGAGGGCTGGACGGCGAACGACGTGGACGAGGTGCCCTTCCCGCCCGGGCCTGTCACGGAGATGGTCCCCGAGGTGGCCCCGGTGGGCACCGACGTCGTGATCTGGGCGTCGGTGCCGACCGAGAAGGCTGGCTGCGCGGTGCCGTTGAAGGCGACCTGGGTGGCGCCCGTGAAGCCGCTCCCGGTGATGATCACCGAGGCGCCGTCGGTACCAGCCGTGGGGGAGAACTTCGTGATGACGGGCGGCGGCACGGGGGAGCCCACCTTGAAGGTGGCGATCACGCCCGTCCACGCCACTGAGCCGCTGAGGGTGGCCCCATAGGCCTGCGTTCCTGTGGAGGAGAGGACCTGCCAGGCCGCCTGCTCGCCGGTCGCCTCCCCCTTGGCGGTGGACTGCCTGGTCGTGGTCGCCGTGTAGCCGGCGGTCTGGCCGCCGGGGCTGACGCTGCCGTTCCAGCCCACCTCGCCGACGGCGATCTCACTGGCCTGGGAGGTGGTGGAGGTGGTTCCGGTCGACGCCGAGGACCCGCTCCCGCCGAGGCTGGCGGTGGCGTCCAGCGGCGAAGGGGACGCCCCGGAGATGTCGAGAACTGTGAAGGCGAGCGCCGAGACGGCGGTCGTGGTCACCGTGACGGTGTTGACGCTGGCGGCTCCGGACGCGTACCAGATCTCACCGTCCGCCTGGGTGCCCGCGGTGGCGCCAGCGGCCCTGGTCCAGGTGTTGCCGGCGGAGTCCGAGACCCCGCCGACGCTCGCCATCGAGGTAGTGTCCCGGACCTTGACGGTGGCGACCAGGAGGTCTCCGGCGCCGGTCGCCGATCCCGCCGAGGCCGCCAAGGCGGTCGTGGCGGTCGCGCTCGCGGCCCCGAACGACTCCGTCACGCCGGGCGCCGATCCCTGCACGGCCAGGGGCCAAGAGCCAACCGCCTGGGACAAAAGCAGGAAGACGACTCCCAGCATGGCCCCGTCCTTCAGTCTGCGGGGCAGGTGACGCCGCCGTGCGAGCAAGCCCAGTTCCATGTTCGCCCCCTGCTTCAAGTCAAGCGCAGGGAGTCAGGCTCGGCCGGCCGTGCTCGGCCCGAGGTTTCGCCCCACGAGGCTGGCTAGAGTCAGATCGACCGCCGCGACGAATTGTCCGAAGCCAGTCAGATGCCACGATCGACCCCCCAAGTGCGGGCTCGCCTACGAACGCCCGCGAACGCCCGCTCGTGTTCGCGCGCAATGGTAGTCAAGGCGGGGGTCTTTCTCAATGGGTCATTTGTCCGGTGCCGGCCGCACCGCCTCTGGGTCCGGTCGCCAGGGAGGCCCGCCGATCGCCAAGTCCCGCCGATGGCGCCCCAGCGCTACCGCAAGTCAAAGGCCCGCACCCTCGTCAGTCGAATGCCACGCCAGGGGCCGGGCGGCGGCATGCGATCAGGACCGAGGCGGAAGGCGCGGAATCCGGCGACAGCCGGTAAACTGACCCGTGGGTCGGGGAGTAGCGTAGCCCGGCAGCGCACCTGGCTGGGGGCCAGGGGGTCGCGGGTTCAAATCCCGCCTCCCCGACCACACCGAACGACTGCTCGTCCATTCCGCAGCATCATTAGCGTCCTCAGTCGCTCCATCGCTTTGCAGCGCGAGCACTGGCGGGCCACGTTGGGCAAAAGCGGGCGCTCCATCTCCAGCCCCACGTAAGATCACGAGTAATGCCGGACCCAACGCCGTACCTCCTCTTCCCAGGCACTGCCCGTGAGGCTCTGACCTTCTATGGCGACGTCTTTGGTTGTGCGGTTCAGCTGCACACCTTCGCGGAGTTCAACCGCGCCGACGGTCCGGCCGATGCCATCGCGCATGGCGGCCTTACCGGGGGGCCGGTGGCCCTGTCAGGCGCCGACGTTTCCGGGGACGCGCAGCCGGTCCGATCCGAAGGCATCATGCTGGCACTGCTTGGTACCGCCGATCCCTCGACTCTTCGCACCTGGTTTGCCCGGCTCAGCGAAGGTGGCCGGGTGGTGGACGATCTGCAGATGCGGCCCTGGGGTGCATCGGACGGGCAAGTCATCGACCGTTACGGTCTCCACTGGCTTATCGGGTTCGAGGAGAGCCACTGACCGCGCTGCTCGTCGCGGGACGCGACCGTCATCGTCGATAGGGATCTCGGCTGACCAACCCGTATCAAATTCAACGACACCACTCAACTTGACGCACTTACTTCGAGTAGCCGAGTTCTAACTTCATCCAGAGAGGCCGACCACTCTGGATCGCCGAGTTCAGGGTTTAGAACTCGCGAACTCGGGACTCCGCTACCCAAATCTCGGTTTAAAGGTTCAAACCCTTTCGCAGCGCACGTCGTGGTGCACGGATCCAAGGGCTGCCGGCCTCGTCCCGTGCCCTGATTGGGGAGGCTGCCGTGGCTCGGGATGGACTCAAGCCCTTCCCACCTCAGGAGGTCGAGGTCCGATCACCTGACGCCTGCTGATCGCCACCATGAAGCCTCGCCCGCGGACCTGCAGCAGCCGGTGGCGGTTGGCGATCGATCCTGCCAGTGTGTGGTGGCGCGGCGGCGCCGGGCAGTTGCACCG
>JBOHUY010000287.1:0-6872 GCA_050735015.1 Candidatus Dormibacterales bacterium
CCGGGCCGGTCGGAGTAGACCGGCAGCTGGCGGCCCGAGGCGTCGGTGAGAGCCGTCGCCGTCACGTCCAGGATGCTCGAGGCGCCAGCCGCCACGGTGATCGGGTAGCCGATCGGGTACTGGGCGCCGGGAGCGGGGTCAGGCAGTTCCGAGCCAGGGAAGTCCGGCGGCTCGCCGGAGGCGCCCGGCACCGGGTAGACGACGGTCGCGCCGCCCGCGGGCGCGCGCAGCCCGATGTCCATGACCTCCACGCTGAAGGTGCCCGCCCGGGCGGTCCCGAACCCGGCCCCCGAGGCCGAGGTGTCCAGCAGCGGATAGCGGTGGTAGACCGAGTCCGCCCACGTCTCGACGGCGTCGAAGGGGACCTGGACGTGGTTGAGCTCCTGCTGGGCGTCGCCCTCGTCCCGGTAGAGGTTGGCCCAGTCGCGCTCGACCTCCGACCGCGTGTACGCGTCGGCTGGGGCCTGCCCGGCCTGGACGAGCTGGGCCCGGGAGCGCGAGTAGAGGCCGGCGTCGGCCAGGGCCTCCGAGAAGAACGCCCTCGCGAGCGGGTTGACCGGCTCGGCCGCCACTGCCGACGCGCCCGCCGCGAGGGCGCCGTCGTAGTCCTGCGCGCAGTCCCGGGCGCGCGCCAGGACCCCGAGGTCGAGCGAGTCCCGCAGGCGGGCCACAGCCGACTCGGCGGTCGCGAGCGCGTCCTGAGTAGCGGGCCTCGTAGGTCAAGAGGAGAGCCAGGTACGCCTGTGCGTGGGGATCGCCCGCCGCCAAATGGCGGTACGCGCCCTCGGCCCCTTTGTGGTCCCCGGTGTAGAGGAGCCCGTCGGCCACCGCCAACGCGCGATCCTGCGCGCTTGGAGTCGGGGATGGGGAGGGAGCCACGGGGCCACCGCCACAATCGAAACGACTGCGTAGAGGGGGGTCAGCCCAGCCCGCCACCCGCGCGCGGATGACCGGCCGCAGCCACCGGGCGATTATAGGTGCGTCGGTATACTGGCCCAGGGAACCGGGGCGATAGCTCAGCTGGGAGAGCGCCTCCCTCGCACGGAGGAGGTCGGCGGTTCGAATCCGCTTCGCTCCACCACCGCTCTGCTCCGACCCCCGAGCCCTGATCCGGAGACTTCCCATTTGCCCCGGAGTCCAACTCCTGGCTCCCGGAAGTCGCCGCCGTTCGGCGTCGCCGACACTTGAGGTCGGCGACCTATCCGCGGCCGACCCTGACGGTTCAATAACCAACCGGCCGGGCTCGCTTGCGCCAGATCACGAGAGGCCACTGATCTTGCGGGCGAAGTCGAGGACGATGCCGGTGGCGTCGACATGGCGCGGGATGCGCCCGACCAGGAAGGCGGGGGCGTACTGCGGCCCGCCAGGCCAGCCATGACCTGCGCCCCTGAGGCGCCACACGACGACCGCTTGGCGGTCGTTGGCAGCCCACGTCAGCCGTTCTCCAGCCGGATGACCCACATCGTCCCGGATCTCTTCCACCAAGGGATCGAGGCCGCAGCCATTGGCGGCAGCCCAATCCGCCGCCAGGTCCTCGACCGCGACGGTCTCGCGACTTCCGCTGTCGAGGAGGATCTGCCCGGATCGGCGTCGTGCGAGCCTTCCCATCAAGCCGGTTGCGCGCCCGCCTCCATATCGGGCGACCCGGTCGACAGCGCCCGCGATACATAAAACGGCGGACGCCTGAGTTGGTCTTGGCGCGGCCTTGCGGCTGGCCTCGCGAGCGGTGCCGGCGACAAGCGCGATGCCGGTGGCCGGCACCAACCCGTGCCGGGCGAGACGTTCGGCGAAGAACGCGCCGTTGGACAGTCCCACCAGGACGACCGAATCCGAGCATGCGATCCGGTCTGCCACCAAGCGGTCGATCAGGGTTTGGATGAAGGCGGAATCATCGAGGCCATCACGACGCCCGGCTCCGGTGTCGTCCCACATCCTCGCGGGCAGTCGGGGGGGTGCCGGATCCCCGCCTCGCTCAGGCTGGGCATCAGGGAACACGGTGGCGAAGCCGGCCTCCGGGCCTCGATGGACGAGGCCGGTCCAGCCGGCCATCCGCAGCCCGTCGATCCCGGAGCCATGGAGCACCACCAGCAGCGGTGCGTCTGCGGGAACGGGATGCGCCAGCCAGTACACCCGCTCCACACCACCAATGTCGATCGTTCTCCGGTCCATGGTTCCAAGAGTGACAGCGCACAAGGGGGCGCGTCGGAACCCAGAAGCTGGCGGAGTCGGGTCGCCGCCTATTTTGGCGGCTGCGAAACGCTCGTCACGCGGGGCGGGCCCGATCAGGCAACGTCGTACGGTGAGGCTTGCCGCCGGCACGGTTGTGTTCCACGCCGGCGCGGATGAGATCCCTTATCGCGGGTTCATTGAGCTCGTCGCGCTCGTAAATGTCCACGGCCCGCGTCTTGTTGCCCTGGAGTACGGCATTGAAGAGGCGTTGGGGGTCGGGAAGGATCGCACCCGCGTACATGGTCAGCCTGACCCTTTCTTTCAGGATGCCTACCATGCACACGATTCCGCTGTCCTCGAAGACCGGCGTACCGGTCGGGTTGCTGGGGCGGCGCCATTTCAGGTCCTCGGTGATCTCGGGCTCGGCGTCGTGGATGATCTTGCGAAGCTTCGCCACGGTAGTGCCCCGCCAATCGGGAGTCCCAGCAATCAGGTGGTCATTGAGGTCGGGCGGCTTGGGCATTCGTCCTCCAGATATTCGCGCTTCTCAGGCGAGTCCCGCGGCAAGCGGGTGGATTCGACGCTCCGGGCCATTGCGGGATTCTTGGGAGGGCGCTCAGGGTCGTCTTCGGGCGGCCCAGGAAGTCGTTCCAGACCTTAATATGCCTACTATGAGTCACCGCAGTGCGACACCCACCATTCGTTTTGCGGCCACGCTCTACACGATCGACAAATGGACCATCGTGCGGTTGCCTGAGAAGGCGAGCGCCAGACTGCCATCGCGGGGGCAGGTAGCAGTACAAGGAAGAATCAATGGTCATGAGTTCAAGACGGTGTTGGAACCGGACGGCTCCCGGGGCCACTGGATGAGGGTTGATGGAAAGCTACAACAGACCGCTGCCATAAGCCCGGGCGACACCGCGAGGCTCGAAATTGAATCACTCAAGGACTGGCCGGAGCCTGACTTGCCAAGAGATTTTATGACAGCTCTGGCAGCCGCCCCACACAAGATCCAAGATCTATGGAAAGACATTACTCCGATGGCCCGGTGGGAATGGGTCCGCTGGGTCAATGCAACCAGCAACCCGGACACACGCCAACGACGAGTCGAAGTCAGCATCTCGAAAATGACCAGCGGAAAGCGACGGCCGTGTTGTTTCGATCTTGCCGGGTGCACAGACCCATACCTGTCAAAAAGCGGTAGGCTTCTTGACCAGCCCCATCACGTCGAGAACGAGCTCGGCCAGGACTAGTGCTGGCACTGAAATGGCTTGCCATTTTTGGGTGGCTGCGAGGATGATCAGGTCTGGTTAGTCGTGCCGCCCCCGTCGTCGCCATCGAGGACGACAGTCGGGCTGCCCGGACCAACTGGATCGCAGCCGCACCCTGCCGCGCCGGCAAATCCTCCGAGCACGGATCGTCCTCGGCCCGCGGAGACTCGCTGGGCTTCATGGAGTCTCCAAAAGCTGGATCCGCAAGCTGCTCGCCATCACTCTCCTGCGCCAAGCCTTCCATTACGTGATGGCCATCGGCGCGTGGCGCGGGCTCCGGTCGCGATTCGACAAACGCTCCCCTTCGGACCCGTAACCCGGCTCCAGGCGCCGGCAAGCCCGGGGTGTCGGTCAACTCCGGGGCCTCTATGGTGCCTTACGCGTGTGCCCGGCCCACCGGGTGGTCTGGTCCGAGTGACGTCCCGCGGGGGTAGCCAACTCGTGGGCGCCGATGACCAGTACGGCCACCTGCCCGTGAAGGCCTGACACCCGTCGCTCGGCGAGGATGCGGAGCCCGGCCACCGCCAAGAGGGCGTCCAGCGACTCCCGAACAGGGAAGCGCTTCATCCGCAGCAGACGGCGGACGTAGCGCATGAAGCCCGTCGCCAGGAACTCGGCGAGGAGCCAGCGGCCGCCCGGGGCCAGAACACGCGCGATCTCCTTGACGGCCCTCTGCTGATCACCCCAGTGGTGGAACGTGAGCGTGCTGAACACGAGGTCGAAGCGGGCGTCCGGGAAAGGCAGGTCCTCGGCGATCGCCTGCTGGACGGCGATGCGGGATCCCTCGACAAGCGCCGCCTGCGCCTGATCCACCATCCTCGGCGCGGCGTCCACGCCGGAAACCACAGCGCCGGGGAAGCGTGCCTCGGCCAGCCTCAGCAGCCGGCCGGTTCCGCAGCCCACGTCGAGGATGGCGCCCGGCCGCGGGATCTCCTGCTCGGCCAGCTCGAGCACCGTCCCCTGGACGGGCTCGAAGATGGCCCGCTGCATCCAATGCTGATCGTAGGTCTCCGCCCAGCGGTCGAACCGGTCAACGTCCCGCCTGCGGCCCACCGCCCAATCCTACCCAGGCCCCGCCCGCGAGTCCTTTCTCGTCGAAATGCCGAGCCGCCTCGTTCAGTTCGGTCGCTGAGACGGGTCACCGCCTCGACTAGCGCCAGGGCGGCCAGCTCCCGCGCGGTGAAGCGGGGCGATTCCCGCCAGGCCGCCACCGCGAAGAGCCGTTCGTCCTTCTCCCCCCTGTTGCGCGCCGCACCCGGCCCTTCCTGCAGGAGTGTCGAGGCGGACAGGACCTGTAAATACGCGGGTCTACGTACTCGGCGAGGGTCCTCGGGGGCCGTCTGCCCGCACACCCCCGACCGCGTCCATCCGGTGCACGACCTCCTCTGTGCTGGCGAGGCTGACGACACCTTGGTCGAGACGCTTCAGCGCCTGCTGGTGGCGTTCTTCCCCGCCCAGGGCCGCGCAGGCGTCCTCCACGGCGACGACCCAGTAGCCGCGGTCCGCGGCGTCGCGGCACGTCATCTCGACGCAGGCGTCGGTGTTGACGCCGGCCACGATCAGCATCTCGACCCCGAGGTTGCGAAGGGTCTGGTCGAGGGCGGTGGTGGCGAACGCGCCCGTGCTGGTCTTGGAGAGGACGATCTCCCCCTCGCGGGGGGCAATCTCGGCCAGGATCTGGGCCTCGACCGAGCCCAGGGTGCTGTCGAAGCCCCTCAGGCGGTAGTGGGGGCTGGCGTCCGAGAGATCCGACTTCTGCGCCGCGATCCTCACGAAGACGACCTCGAGGCGGTTTCGCCGGGCGCCGCTCAGGAGGGCCCGCAGGTTCGGGATCACCCGCGTGCTGAGCCGCTCGAAGAAGGGCGCCGCCAGGTCGAACTTGCCCTGCTCTCGGAGCCGGCGTCCCCAGCCGTGGTCCGGGCTCGCGTCCAGGTACTGCATGTCCACCACCAAGAGCGCAGTGCGGCCCCTCGGGAAGGGCGGCGGGCTCAGCGCCGGGAGCAGGAAAGTGTAGGGGTCGCCCGGGTCCGGGGGGCTCACGTAGCTCCCGGCGGGCGGGGGGGCGGGCGCATTCTCCCGGGACCCGCCTTACTCGAAGAACCTGAAGCCGGCCGCGCCGGCCTGCGCCGAGACCCGGTCGTGCACGAGCTTGGCGAGGGCGATGTCGAGGGAGCCCAGCCCGATGGGCACCACGAGGATGTACTCCTCGGGGCCCTCGCGTCCGGGCCGCATGCCGGCCACCGTCTCCCCGATCTCGGCGAAGATGTCGGACCGGGTCAGCCGCCCGGCCTCGGCGAAGCCCCGCAGCTCCCCCAGGTGTGTGCACTGCTCCCAGGAGTCGACGACGATCTTGTCGGCTCCCAGGACGGCCTCGTCGTCGAACTCCTGGCCCTGGCTGCCGATGGAGATGGCCGTCACCCCCGGTCCCATCCACTCCTTCCGCACGATGGGGCTGCGCGAGGTCGTCGCCGTGATGACGAGGTCGGCCCCGCGCACCGCCCCCTCGGCGTCGCCAGCGACGGCGACGGGGATGGCATGGCGCTCGCCCACCCAGCCCGCGAAGGTGTCGGCGGCCTGGGGGTCGAGATCGTAGACCTGGATCCGCTCCAGCCCTGTCACCTGGGTGATCCCGTCCACCGCGAAGCGGGCCTGCACCCCGGCTCCCACGAGCGCGAGGACGCGCGCGTCGGAGCGGCCGAAGTGCCTCACCGCCAGCGCCGCCATGGCGCCCGTGCGAAGGTTGGTGATGTGGACCCCCTCCGTGATCGCGAGGGGATACCCGGTCTCCGGGTCCTGGACCAGGATGAGCGCGATCAGGTAGGGGAGCCCGTGGCGCTCGCGGTTCTTGAGGAATCCGCCCACCCACTTGAATCCGGCCGCCCCCAGGGGCTGCACGAAGGCGGGCATGGCGGTGTTCCACGCCTCCAGCCCGAAGTCCGAGAGATCCATGGTCACTTTGGCGGGCATGGCCACCCGCCCCTGGGCGTGCCCGCGGACCACCTCTTGGACCACCCGGAGCGCGTCGGCCATGTCCACCGAACGCTCCACCTCGTCGCGTGCGATCAGCCGGGTCGGCCCCCAGCGCTCAGCCATATCCCGCTCCTTTACATGCGCCGGCGCGGCTCGCCCACCACCGGCGTGTTGTCGCCGCCCGCCCGGGGCGCCAGGGCAAAAGCATCGCATCACCGCCGTCCCGCCATGCGGTCCGCCCGGGGCCTGGCCCCCCCTCCCGAGGCGCTTGAAAGGCGATGGCCGCCCGGTCGCACCCGGAACGCGGCCGCCCTCAGGCGGGCGGCCCCCACACGAGCTCGGCCGGACGCCCCAGGAAGGCGCCCAGCCGCCCCGCGGCAGCCTCCACGGCGGCCACCTCGGCGGCCGCCGGCCGGCCGCGCACGAAGACCTCCACCCGGACCCCGCCCCGGACAAGAGTCC
>JBOHUY010000288.1:0-7451 GCA_050735015.1 Candidatus Dormibacterales bacterium
GGGCGGCGACGGCGACCTTCTCCGCCGCCCCCGCCCGGGCGGCGTCGGATCCGCTCTACCTGGCGGAGGGCTACACGGGGGCGGGGTTCCAGGAGTACCTGACGCTCGAGAACTCGGGAGCGGCCACCTCGGTCACGCTCACCTACCTCTTCTCCGCCGCTCCGCCCGCGACCCGGCACCTGGCCCTCCCGGCGACCTCCAGGACGACCGTGAACGTGAACTCCGACGTGGGGCCAGGGCGGGAGGTCTCCGTGACCGTCGACGCGGGCGGGGACCCGGACGTCTTCGTCGAGCGGCCCATGTACTTCCACGCCTGCGTCCAGGAGGCGCTTTGCGCCAGCGGGTCGGACGTCGGCCGGGCCGAGCCCGCCGCTACCTCGTGGGACTTCGCCGAAGGCTACACGGGCCCGGGCTTCCAGGAGTTCTTGACCCTCCTCAACCCCGGCTCCGCCCCCGCGCACGTAGCCATCTCCTACCTCTTCGAGGGCGGCGGGCAGCTGAGCCAGGAGGTGCTGGTGCCGCCCACGAGCCGCGCCACCGTCAACGTGAACACCGCCGTCGGCCCGGACCGGGCCGTGTCCGCCCACCTCCAGAGCGACGTCCCCATCGCCGCCGAGCGGCCCATGTACTTCAGATCGTGTCCCGCGAGCCTCTGCACGGACGGCGGGGACGTCGCCAGCGGCCTTTCTCCGGCCACCTCGTTCAGCTTCGCGGAGGGCACCACGCGGCCGGGCTTCCAGGAGTTCTTGAGCCTCGAGAACCCCGGCTCTTCGCCCGCGGCGATCCAGGTCCAGTACCTGCCCGGCCCCGGGCAGGGCGCGCCACTCACGCGCTCGTATTTGGTGGCGCCGCTCAGCCGGCACACGGTGAATGTGAACTCGGAGGTGGGCCCGGGCCTGGACCTGTCCATGGAGCTGACCTCGTCGGTCCCCGTCGTGGCGGAGCGCCCCCTCTACTTCAGCTTCGCCCGCCCCGGCTACTCCCTCGACGAGGGCGCCACCGACGGCCCCGGCCTGGCCCCCTCCCCCACCTGGGACTTCGCGGAGGGCTACACGGGCTCCGGCTTCCAGGAGTACCTGACCCTGTTCGACCCCTCCTCGGCGCCGACCTCGGCCACGATCACGTACATGCTGGGGGTCTACGGCACGCTCCAGCAGCAGGTCGCCCTCCCCGCGCTGACGCGCGTGACCGTGGACGTGGGGGCGGCCGTGGGCCCGGACCGCGAGGTCTCCGCACACGTCGCCGCCCCCCTCGCCATCGTGGCCGAACGACCCATGTACTTCGAGGGCTGCCTGGCGGGGTCTGACGTCTGCGACCGGCCGGCGTCGTTCATCATCCCGGGCGTGCCCTTCCACCAGCAGGTTTACGAGCTCTCCTGCGAGGAGGCCGCACTCCAGATGGCCCTCGGCAAGGAGGGTGTCCAGGTCACCCAGACCCAGCTTTTGGAGCGCATCGGGGTGGACTGGCGCGCCGCCTACCGCGACGCCCTGGGCCTGCACTGGGGCGACCCCTACAGGAGCTTTGTGGGCGACCCCAACGGGAGCGAGATCGCCATGACCGGCTACGGCACCTACCTGACCACGATCGAGCGTGTGGCGGCCGAGGCGGGCGGCACCGTCGTCGACGCGGGCGTCGGCATGAGCCCCGCCACGCTCTACGGCCACGTCCTCGACGGCCACCCCGTGGTGGCCTGGGTCAGCTTCGACTGGAGGTACCATGCGCCGGGGTCCTGGATCGCCTTCGACGGCCGCCGGATCCCCTCCCTGGCTCCCCTCGAGCACGCGGTGGCCGTGGTCGGGGTCACGCCCGCGAAGGTACTGGTCGACAACCCCTGGTCGGGTCCCCAGTGGGTCTCGAGGGCGACGTTCGAGGCCGCCTTCGCGGGCCTGGGCCGCATGGCGGTGGCGCTGGCGTGAGGGGGGCGGCGCGGTTGGGCCTCCGGCACTTCGCCGCGGCCCTGGCGGGCGCTCTCGCCCTCTCCTGCGCCCCGGCGCCCCGGGGCGCCGCGCACCTGCCCCCCACGCACGCGCCGGACCCGCCTTCCGCCTCCCCTGCAGCCTCCCCCTCGCCGCCGCCCTCGCCCAGCCCCTCTCCGGCGCCGCAGGCGCTCACCCTGACGGGCCCCGGCCTGGCCGCCTCTTTGACTGGGGCGGCCGCCGTCGGCCCTTGCGGCGGCCTTCCCGGCGGCTTCGTGGCCAACCTCGAGTTCGAGGTGAAGGGCTCCCCGCTCGCCGTCACCATCGTGATCAGCCCCTACCACGGCCCCGGCGCCTATCCGGCGCCCCCCGCCCAGGTCTCCGCCCACACGGTCGGGCTGAGCGAGAGCGCGGCCCTCTACGCGGGCGTCTCGGGACAGGTCACGGTGCTCCCGGGCGGCCGCTCCGGGACCGTGCACGAGGTCCTCCTGCGCTCACCCGACCGTTACCTGCTGAAGGGCGCCTGGAGGTGCGGCTGAGGACCGCGCCGGCTCAGGGCCCGGCCGCGCCCCGGGTGCCTGCGGGCGCGCCCCGGGGAAGGCCCGGTCCGGCCGGAGAGGCCCTCCCGACGCCCCAGCGGGCGAGTGCCCACACCCCGCCCAGCCCCGCCACCACGGCGGCCACGCCCCCCAGCCCGAGGGCGGTGCGGGGCCCGAACTGCTGGCCCACCCAGCCCACGAGAGGCCCCCCGACTGGGGTGCTGCCCAGGAAGACGATCACGTAGAGGGCCATGACCCGGCCCCGGAACCCGACCTCGGAGTTGAGCTGCAAGAGCGTGTTGGTGGTGGCCTGGTAGGTGGTCATGGCCGCCCCCACGGGGACCAGCGCGGCCATCTCGAGGGGCAGGTCGGGCATGGCCGCGGCGATGACGAGGAGGCAGCCGAAGGCGAGGCAGGAGGCGACCAGGAGCCTGTGCGTGGGGTGCTCCCGGCCGGCCGCCAGGAGGGCGCCCGCCAGCGAGCCCACGCCCATGAGAGAGAGGAGGGCCCCGAAGGTGCCAGCCCCGGAGTGGAAGGCGTAGCGGGCCATGAGGGGGAGGACGACCGAGAAGTTGAACGCGAAGGCGCCCACCAGGACCATGAGCAAGAGCGGCAGGCGGAGCTCGGGCCGGGCCCAGGCGTACCTGACCCCCTCTTTGATCTGCCCGCGCGCCTTGATGACGGGGCGGACCCGGTGCAGATCGTCCACTTTCATGAGGGCGAGCGCGCCCACCACCGGGAAGTAGGAGAAGCCGTTGTAGAGAAAGCACCAACCGGTCCCCACGAGCCCGATCAGGAGGCCCGCGGCGGCGGGCCCGATGACGCGCGCGGAGGTGAAGACGGCGCTGTTGAGGCTGACCGCGTTGTTGATCTGGCCGGGCCCCACCATCTCGGTCACGAAGCTCTGGCGGGTGGGGTTGTCGACCATGTTCACGAGGCCCAGGCAGAAGGCCAGCAGGTAGACCATCCAGAGCCGCACCTGGCCGCTGAGGGTGATCGCAGCCAGGGCGAGTGCGATGCAGCCGGCCGCCGTCTGCGTCGCCATCAGGAGCCGGCGCTTGTCCGAGCGGTCGGCCAGGAGCCCGCCCCAGGCCCCCAGGACGAGCATGGGCGTGAACTGGAGCGCGGCCGTGATCCCGAGAGCGACCCCGCTCTGGGTCAGCCGCAGGACCAGCCACATCTGGGCCACCGACTGCATCCAGGTCCCCGTCACGGAGACGATCTGGGCGGTGAAGAAGAGCCTGTAGTTGCGGACGCGCAGCGAGGCGAAGGTGGAAGTGAGCCTGTCTATGCCTCTTCCTCCAGGAGCCGCTCCAGGATCTCGGCAGCCGCGGCCAGCGTCTCGACCTCGGAGGCCTGAAGGCGGCCCAGCCGGCGGGCGAGGTAGGCGTCCTTCCGCGAGCGGCTCGCCTCCAGGGCGCTTGTGCCGGCGGCCGTGATGGAGATCCTGACCAGCCTTCGATCCTCAGCGTCGGCCCCGCGCGCGGCCAGGCCGAGATCGACCAGCTTGGCCGCGATGGCGGTCATGCTGGGCCGCGAGACGGCCTCCGCCTCCGCCAGCTCGCCCAGGGTCAAGGGGCCGTGGCGCCCGATCGCGGCCAGGGCCGAGATGACCGAGGACGAGTGGCCCTGGTCGGCCTGGCGGCGGAGGCGCCGCGAGGTCCGCGCCAGCGCGATGCGAAGGCGCGCCGCCACCTCCGCGGGGGGCGCCGCGGACACTTCCCGGGTGGCCTTGGAATGATCGTTAGGCATCCTAATTAGGCAGCCTAACTATATCTTCTGAGGCCGAGAGTTGCGGCGGCGCCCGCCTTGCGCGAACATCTGTTCGAGGATGCCTGCCCGCCGCCCGTCCCCGAGGGGGCCCCGCCTCGACGCCGCCGCCCCGGCCGCGCGGGGGCCGGATGCCTTCTCGCGCGGAGTGCGGCCCCTCTACGGCCTGCTCTCGGGCGGGCAGGGGACCTGGTCCGACCTCCGGGCACGCGACACCCTGACCGCCACGCTGCACGTCCTCGAGGGCGGGGTGGAGGTGCGCGTGCGGCTGCGCCGTTCGGGCGCGTACAGCGTGTGGGTCCGCCGCCTCCCGGGCACGGCCCCCGTGGTCGTGGCCAGGGGCATGGTCTTCCCCGGGCCGGAGGCGGGGCCCCCGGTCAGCCGGGCTCCGCCCGGGGCGGGCGGCGGGGCAGGACGACCGCGAAGCGGGAGCCCCGGCCGAGTTCGCTGGTGACCGAGATCCGCCCCCCCATCAGCTCCACCAGCCCCTTGGCGAGAGAGAGGCCGAGACCGGTGCCGTTCTGCTGCCGGTGCGTGCTGGAGTCGAGCTGCGTGAACTCGTCGAAGATGCTCTCGAGATCGCCGGGCGCGATCCCGATGCCGGTGTCCTCCACGTAGAGCTCGGCCCCCTCCGGGACGGGCACCACGCCCACCTCCACGCGCCCTCCCGGGGGGGTGAACTTGATGGCGTTGGAGAGCAGGTTGGAGAGCACCTGCTCCAGGCGGAGCCGGTCGGTGTTGGCCCTCAGCCGCCATCCCCGCGCGAGTTGCACGGCCAGGTCCAGCCCCTTCTCGGCCGCCAGCGGCTGCAGCCGGGATACGACCAGCTCGACCGCCTCGGCCAGGCCCACGTCCTCCAGGCGCAGGTCCATCTTGCCGGCCTGCACCTTGGAGAGGTCGAGGGTGTCATTGACGAGGGCCAGGAGGTGCCGCCCGCTGGAGTTGATGTTCTCCACGTAGCGCAGCTGCTGCTCGTTGAGCGGGCCGCCCAGCCCTCCCGCCAGCAGCTGAGCGAACCCGAGCACGGAGTTGAGGGGGGTCCTGAACTCGTGGCTCATGTTGGCCAGGAAGCGGGACTTGGCCTCGTTCTGGGCCTGCGCGATCGCCATCCGGCGCTGCTCGGTCACGTCGGTGCCCACGATCAGGACCTGCGTGACGGCCCCGTCCTCGCCCGTCATCGGGCTGCCGATGAGCTCCAGGTCCCTGTCCGTGGCGGAGACGTGGACGTCGGCCCCGACCAGCTCGCCGGCGAGGGCGCGGCGGGCCACCTCCGCGATCTCGGGCTCACCGACGCAGGCGTCGATGAAGTTGCGCCCGGGGTCTGGGCCGGCGGCCGAGCCCATGGAACCGAGGCCGGTCCCGGCCGACATCTCGACGGTGCCGTCGGCCTCGAGCACGAAGAGCAGGACGGGTGCCGCCGCCAGGAGAGCCTGGAGGCGCGCGGCCGTCGCCACCAGCTCCAGCTCCGAGCGGCGCGCCTCCGTCACGTCGAGCGCCACCCCCATCGCCCCCGTCACCTGTCCCTCGCCGTCCAGGAGAGGGGCGGTGTGGGAGTCGAAGACGCGGCCGCTGCGGCGGAGATGGAGGACGGCGTCCCTGGTCTCCCCCGCCAGGGCGCCCTTGACCACCTCCAGGACCTCGGGCTCGTCGGCGAAGACCTCGAAGACCGAGCGCCCCTCCACGCCCTGGTACCCGGAGTCCTCGACCCCGGCCGCCCCGCCGCCCCTGATGAAGGTGAGCCGCCCCCCTGCGTCGAGCGCGTAGACGGTCAGCCCGGGCTGGCGCAGCGCCGCCTCCAGCCGCGCCGACGACTCCGCCAGCTTGCGCTCGGCCCGCCGGAGCTCGGTCACGTCCTGCGCCGTCACCAGCCGGCCGGCATAGGCGCCGGCGACGTCGTGGAAAGGCGACACGGTCAGCACCGCCTCCAGGACGGACCCGTCCCGCCGCACCAGCCGGGAGCGCGCCACGACGGGCTCACCGTCCCGGCTTGCCTCCGCCCAGGCCTGGCGCGAGCTCTCGCGCTCGTCGGGGTGGGTGAGGGCGTCGAGGCCCCCGGTCGTCAGCTCCTCTTTGGAATAGCCGGACATCGAGCAGAGCGCCGCGTTGACCTGGAGGACCTCGCCGCCGGCGCCCGCCAGCATGACGCCGACGGGGGCCTGGTCGACGATGGCGTGGAACCTCTCGGTGCTCGCCGCCAGCTCGGCCTTGAGGCGCGCGCTCTGGAGGGCGGCCGCGACCTGGCCCGCGTAGAGGCGCAGCCCGGCCACGCGCGTGGGCGTGAAGAAGGCGCGCCTGGCGCTGTACAGGACCAAGAGCCCATAGACCCCCTCGTGGCTGATGAGAGGCAGGCAGACCGAGGAGCGGAGGCCCCGCGTGGCGGCGGCCTCCCGCCAGGGGCCGAAGGAGCGGTCGGCGGCCAGGCGGTGCTGGACCACGACCTCGCCCGTCCGAAGCGCGGTCCCGGCCGGCCCCCGACCCAGGGGGCTCTCGTCCCAGCGCACCTGGAGCCCGGCCAGGTAGGGGTCCTGGGGAGGCGCCCCGGCCACCAAGACGACGCTCCCGTCCGGCTCCGCGCGGCCGCACCAGACGGCGCTGGCGGCCACCTCCTCGACGCACGCGCGCACGACCTCCGCGCATATGCGTTCGAGGTCCGGTCCGAGGGTTGCGATCCTCCCGGCGCTGGCTGCCAACGCCTCCGTCAGGCCCACGCCGGCTCTTGGGGGCATGTACCGGAGCCAAGAATAGTTCTCCCGCACCGAGTTGAGAGCGCCCGCCGAACCCGGCGGCGGCGGGGCGGGCGCCGCCGTCGTAAGCTCGTGCTCCAATCAGGACCGGCCCCGGCCCCGGGCCGCGCGCCCGTCCTTAAGAGGAGTGACGGCCCCTTGAGCGGCGACGACTGGAGGCGGCGCGGGCGCGGGGAGCCGGTCCACCTCCCCCCCGGCGGCCCTCCGGAGGGAGAGGGGTGGAGCCCCCGCGACGTCCTGGGGCTGCAGGACCGGGGCATCGTCACGGCCGCCGAGGCCCGCCGGCTGCTGGGCCTGGACAGCGAGGCGGGCGCCCACGGGCGCCGGAGGCGGGCCTCACCCGGCCTCAAGGGCCGGGTCGAGGCAGTGGCCGGGCGCCACCTGATCCACCGCCTGGGCTGGGGGGCGACCTGGCGGCTGGGCTCTTTGGTGGTGCTCTTCGTACTCCCCCACCGAGAGCTCCTCCTGGCCTGGCTGGTGGC
>JBOHUY010000289.1:0-13154 GCA_050735015.1 Candidatus Dormibacterales bacterium
CCTGGACCTGCTGCGCCCCGCCCAGGCCGCCGGGGTCCGGGGCGAGGCGGTAGAAGGCGCCACTTTGGTGGGGGTTCTCACCGTAGCGCAGGGTCTGGGCCAGGTAGCCGGCGACGGTCAGCTCGGGCGGGAAGGAGGGCGGAGCGCCGGGCTCTTGCTGGGAGCGCAGCCAGGCCGCGATCTGGGCGTCGTAGGCGGCCGTATGTGCGAACGCCTCCGCCGCCAGCTGCCTTCTGAGCGCTGGCGGGGGCTCGCCCGCGGCCAGCGCCGCCAGCACCTCGGTGTACCTCTCCGGCCTGACCACGGCGAGGACGCTCTCGTGGTTCTTGGCCGCCGACCGGAGCATAGCGGGCCCGCCGATGTCGATCTGCTCGACGACGTCCGCGAAGAGGGCCCCCGGCCTCAGCGCGGTGTCCACGAAGGGGTAGAGGTTGACACACGCGAGGTCTACGGGGGCGATCCCGTGCCGCTCCAGGGCCTCCATGTGGTCCTTCACGTCACGGCGCGCCAGAAGGCCCGCGTGCACGGCCGGATGGAGGGTCTTGACGCGGCCGTCGAGGATCTCGGGGAAGCCGGTCAGCTCCGAGACCGGCCTCGCCTCCACGGCGGCGTCGTCGAGGGCCCGCCGGGTGCCGTCCGTCGCGAAGAGCTCGAAGCCGAGGCCGGCCAGGCCCCTCGCGAAGCCGGGCAGGCCGGACTTGTCACTGGCGGACAGGAGCGCTCTTCTCGGCATCTCTCACCTCGATCATCCGGATCGCCTCCGGCAGGAGCCTGTGCTCTTGCTCCCGGATCCGCGCGTGCAGCGTCTCGACGGTATCGCCCGGGAGCACGGGCACCGCCGCCTGCAGAAGGATGGGGCCGGCGTCGACGTCGTCGGTCACGACGTGCACCGTGCAGCCGGTCACCTTGACGCCGTGGTCGAGGGCCTGTCGGACCGCGTCCATGCCCCCGCCGAAGGCGGGCAGGAGGGAGGGGTGGACGTTCAGTATCCGCCCCCCGAAGGCGGCCGTGAAGGCGGGGCTCAAGATGCGGTCGTAGCCGGCGTTGACGACCAGCTCCACGCCCCGTGCCGAGAGCCAGTCGCGCATGTCCGCGTCCCGGGCGGGGCCCGAGGCGTAGCGGCTCTGGGGGAACTCGCCCACCTCCAGCCCGGCCTCCCGCGCCCAGGCGGCGGCGGCGCAGGAGGGCCGGTTGGTGGCCACGGCGGCGACCTCGAACCCGCGCCCGGCCAGGTTGCGCAGGTTCGAGCCCCGCCCGGAGACCAGGACCGCCAGCCTCAAGCGAAGGCCACCCGGGGGCCGGTGCCCTGCTCCACCACCTCGCCGATCCTCCACATGCCGCGGTCGGCGAGGCGGCCGGCGGCCTCCGGGCCGGCGATGAGGACCATGCCCACACCCATGTTGAAGGCCTCATACATCTCCGCCTCCTCGACGGGCCCCAAGGACTGGATGAGCCTGAAGATGGGCGGGACCGGCCAGGAGCGCCGGACGCGTGCGCCCAGGCCTTCGGGCAGGCAGCGGACGAGGTTCCCGGCCAGGCCGCCCCCCGTCACATGGGCGGCCGCCTTCCAGTCCGGCCAGGCCGCCTCCAGCTCGCCCAGGTACGAGCGGTGGGGGGTGAGCATGGCCTCCCCGAGGGGGACGCCCAGCTCCGGGAAGACCCGGTCCAGGGGCACCTCCTGGAAGACGCGCCGCGCCAGCGAGAAGCCGTTCGTGTGGAGCCCGTTGGAGGGCAGGCCCAGGAGGACGTCGCCGGGCGCGACGGCGCCCGGATCGGGGAGCCGGCCCGGTGGCACCAGCCCCACCGCGAAACCGGCCAGGTCGTAGTCCCCGAGCGCGTAGAGGCCGGGCATCTCGGCGGTCTCCCCGCCCAGAAGGGCGCAGGAGGCGGCCGCGCAGGCGGCGGCGACCCCCTCCACGACCTCCGTGAAGACCTCCCCGTCGAGCTTCCCGCAGGCGAAGTAGTCGAGCAGGAAAAGCGGCCTCGCGCCGGCCGTGGCGACGTCGTTCAGGCAGTGGTTGACCAAGTCCTCTCCGATGCCCCGGTGCCGTCCCGCCGCCACCGCCACCTTGATCTTGGTGCCCACCCCGTCCGCCGAGGCGGCCAGGTGCCCGGCCCCGTTCGGGAGCTCGTAGAGACCGGCGAAGGGCCCCACGCCCGCCTTCACGCTGGGCCCGTGGGTGGCCTCGACGGCGGCCCGGACCCCGGCCAGGATGGCGGCGTACGCCCCCACGTCCACCCCCGCCGCCGCGTAGGAGAGGGGCTGGCGTGGGGTCGGGCTCACGGGACGGGCACGCCCGGGGCGCGCGGCCCTTCCAGCGCCATCTTGTCCATCTCCAGCTGGTGGGGGACCGGGACCGGGTAGGAGCCGTCGAAGCAGGCCCGGCAGAACTCGCCGACGGTGCCCCGTCCGACAGCGCGCATGAGCCCCGGTATGGACAGGTAGGCGAGGCTGTCGGCCCCTATGGAGTCGCGCACCTCCCCGACCGTCCGCCCGGCGGCGATGAGCTCCTTGGTGCTCCCGATGTCGACGCCCATGAAGCAGGGGTGGCGCATGGGCGGGCTGGAGATGCGGAGGTGGATCTCGCGCGCGCCCGCCCGGCGCAGGGCCTCGATGATGCGGCGCGAGGTGGTGCCCCGCACCATGGAGTCGTCGACCGCGATCACCCGCCTGCCCGCGATCGAGCGCCGCAGCGGGTTGAGCTTCAGCATCACGCCCGACTCGCGCAGGGACTGGTCGGGCTGGATGAAGGTCCTGTTGATGTACCGGCTCTTGATGAGCCCCTCGCGGAAGGGGATCCCGGCCTCCTCGGCGTAGCCGATGGCGGCGGGGGTGCCCGAGTCGGGCAGGCCGATGACGACGTCGGCGTCCGCGGGCGACTCACGGGCCAGCTCGCGCCCCATGCGCAGGCGCGCCTCCTCCAGCTCGCAGTTCTTGAGGATGGAGTCGGGGCGTGCGAAGTAGATGAACTCGAAGACACACATGGCGTGGCGGCTCGAGGTCTGGAAGGTCCGGCTGTGCACGCCGTGCCCGTCCATGACCACCATCTCGCCGGGCTGGACGTCCCTCACGTAGGTGGCGTTGACGGTGTCGAGCGCGCAGGTCTCGGAGGCGAAGACCTGCGCCGGCCGCGCCGGGAGGGGGATGACGCCTATGCACAGGGGGCGGAAGCCGTAAGGGTCGCGGACGGCGATGACGAGGTCGGCGGTGATGATCCCGCAGGAGTAGGCCCCGATGACCCGGGAGAAGGAGCGGCGGACCACCTCCTCCCAGTCGCGCCCGTGGGTCCTCTCGATGAGCCGGGCCATGACCTCGGTGTCCAGGGAGGTCTCGAAGCGCACGCCCTCCTCCTCCATCTGCAGGCGGAGCGAGGCCGCGTTGAGCAGGTTGCCGTTGTGGGCGATGGCGCCCGCCCCCAGGGCGGGGTGGTGGAAGGGCACCGGGTGGGCGTTCTCGGGGCGGCTGGAGCCGGTCGTCGAGTACCGCGTGTGGCCGAGGGCGACCCGCGCCCCCCGCATGGCCTCCAGCGCCGCCGGCGAGAAGACCTGCGGGACCAGGCCCATGCCGCGGTGGACGCTCACGGAGCGGCCGTCGCCGACGGCGATCCAGGCCGACTCCTGGCCCCGGTGCTGGAGAGCGAAGAGGCCGAAGTAGGTGAGGTTGGCCACGTCGACCTGGCCCTGGGAGTGGATGCCGAAGATCCCGCACACGTCAGGCGCCCGCCGGGGCCAGGAGTGCGCCCTCGTGGGCGGCCCGGAGCCGGTCGAGGGGAACCTCGAGCTGGCCTTCGAAGCGGACCGCCGCCCCCCCCGCCAGGCCGACCAGGGCCAGCTCCACATGATGCCGGCGGGCGAGATTCTGGAGCTCGGGGATGGCCCGCGAGGCGGCCGAGATCAGAAAGCGGCCCTGCGACTCCCCGAAGAAGGCGGCGTCGAGGCGCAGCCCGCCCTCCGGGCGCAGGCCGGGGCAGCGGACGCCCAGCTCCCCCGCCAGGCAGCACTCGGCCAGGGCCACCAGCATGCCTCCCTCCGAGACGTCGTGGGCGGACTTGAGGAGCTCCGCCCGGGCGCCCTCCAGGACGAGCTCCTGGGCCGCCCGCTCGGCGGCCAGGTCGAGGGCCGGCGGGGGGCCGCCGTCGAGCCCGTGCTCGAGGCGCACGTACTCGCTCCCGCCGAGCTCGTTGCGGGCGGTCCCCACCACCAGCACGAAGTCCCCCTCCTCTTTGAGCGCGTGCCCAAGGCGAAGGCGGCTGTCCTCCAAGAGGCCCACCATCCCGATCACGGGGGTGGGGCAGATGGGGCCGGAGCCGGACTCGTTGTACAAGCTGACGTTCCCGCTCACCACGGGCAGGCCCAGGGCCCGGCAGGCCCCGGCCACGCCCTCCACCACCTGCTCCAGCTGCCAGTAGACCTCGGGCCGGTCGGGGTTGCCGAGGTTGAGGCAGTCGGTCACCGCCAGGGGCCGGGCGCCCGTGGCGACGATGTTGCGGGCCGCCTCCGCGACCGCGATCGCGGCCCCGGCGCGGGGGTCGAGCGCGCAGTACCTGCCGCTCCCTCCCGTCGTGAGGGCGAGGGCCAGGCGGGTGCCCTTGACGCGGAGGAGGGCGGCGTCACCGCCGGGCGGTATGAGGGTGGCTCCGCCGACCATGTGGTCGTAGCGCCTGAAGACCGGGCGCCGGCTGCCCAGGTTGGGGCTGGCCAGGAGGCGGAGAAGGCTGGCCCCGGCGTCGGCGGGCGCGGGGGGCACGGCCTCCAGGTCGAGCTCGGGGGGCGGCGGAGGGGGGCGGCCGGCGAGCCTTCGCGAGGGCGCCTCGGTGAGCAAGCGCACCGGCAGCCTCGCCACCCGCGCGCCCCCCTCGAGGATCTCCAGGTGCCCGTCCGAGGTGACCTCCCCGACCACCCGTGACTCCAGGTCCCACCTGGCCAGGACGGCGTGCACCTCCTCCTCCCGGCCCCGCCGGACGACGATGAGCATGCGCTCCTGCGACTCCGAGAGCATGACCTCGTAGGGGCTCATGCCGGCCTCGCGGCGGGGCACCGTGGCGACGTCGATCCGGGCCCCGCAGCCGCCACGGGCGGCGGCCTCGGTGACGGACGAGGTGAGCCCGGCCGCGCCCAGGTCCTGGATGGCGACCACGGCGTCCGACCCCGCCAGCTCCATGCAGGCCTCCAGGAGGCACTTCTCGAGGAAGGGGTTGCCGACCTGGACGGCCGGCCTGCGCGCCTCCCCCTCCCCCTCCAGTTCGACCGACGCGAAGGAGGCACCGTGGATCCCGTCCCGGCCCGTCGCCGCCCCCACCAGGAGAAGGCTGTTGCCCTCACCCTGGGCGCGCGCGTGCCGGAGGCCGTCGCGCCTCACCAGGCCGACGCACATGACGTTCACGAGCGGGTTGCCCCGGTAGCAGTCCTCGAACCAGACCTCCCCGCCCACGGTGGGGACGCCGACACAGTTCCCGTACCCGCCCACGCCCGCCACCACCCCCTCCAGGTGGCGCCGGGCCTCGGGCAGGGGCCCGAACCTCAAGGAGTCGAGGAGGGCGACCGGGCGGGCGCCCATGGCGATGATGTCGCGCAGGATCCCGCCCACGCCCGTGGCGGCGCCCTGGTAGGGCTCGACGGCCGAGGGATGGTTGTGGGACTCGATCTTGAAGACGGCCGCCCAGCCCTCCCCCAGGTCGACCGCGCCGGCGTTCTCGCCCGGGCCCTGGAGGACCCGGGAGCCCTCGGAGGGCAGCCGCTTGAGGAGCGCCCGGCTGGTCTTGTAGGAGCAGTGCTCGGACCACAAGACCCCGAGCATGCCCAGCTCGACGAAGTTGGGCTCCCGTCCCAGCCGGTCCACGGCGCTCCTGTACTCGGGCTCCGTGAGTGCCACCTCGCGGAGCCGGTCGAGGCCCACGCTCACGCGCTGAGCGCCCGCGCCGAGCCCGCCAGGGCCCGCCAGAGGGCGAGCCCGTCGGTCCCCCCGAGGTCGGCCTCCGCGCACCTTTCCGGGTGCGGCATCATCCCCAGCACGTTGCCCCTCTCGTTGGTGATCCCGGCGATGTTGTGAAGCGAGCCGTTGGGGTTGGCACCGGGCGAGACGGCGCCCGACCGCTCGCAGTATCGGAAGACGACCTGGCCGCGCTGCTCCAGGCGGCTCAAGGTGGCCGGGTCGGCGAAGTAGGCGCCCTCGCCGTGGGAGATGGGCACGCGCAGGACCTCACCCCTCGAGAGCCCGGCCGTGAAGGGCAGGTCCGCGCGCTCGACGACCAGGTCTGTCCACTGGCAGCGGAACTCCATGCAGGCGTTGTGGAGGAGCGCGCCCGGTAGAAGCCCGCTCTCGCAGAGGATCTGGAACCCGTTGCAGATGCCGAGCACGAGGCCGCCCTTGGCGGCGAAGTCGGCCACCGCCTCCATGACGGGGGAGAAGCGGGCGATGGCCCCCGCCCGCAGGTAGTCGCCGTAGCTGAAGCCGCCGGGCAGGACCACGCAGTCGCACCCCGCCACGTCGGCGTCCTTGTGCCACAGGTAGCGGAGGTCCGCCCCCAGCACCTGCTCGACCACCCACCCGCAGTCCCGGTCCGACCAGGTGCCCGGGAAGACGACCACCCCGAACTTCAAGGGCCGGGCTCCACCTCGAAGCGGTAGTCCTCGATGACGCCGTTGGCGAGCAGGCGCCGGCACATCTGGTCGACGCGGTCGCGCATCAGCGGCTCGCTTTCGCCCTCCACCTCGACCTCTATGTACCGGCCCACCCTGACGCTCCTCACCTCGCTGAAGCCGAGTGAGCGCAAGCCCTGGCCGACCGTCATCCCCTGGGGGTCGCTGACCACCGGCTTGGGGGTGACGATGACGCGCGCGGTGCCCGTCACCCTTTTCAGACCCTCTCTTTGGTGAAAAGGGGCTGCCCCGTGATGGCCAGGTAGGCCTGGAGGTACTTGTCGCGCGTCCGCTCGACGACCTCGGGGGGCAGCCCGGGCGGCTCCGACTCGCGGTCCCACCCGCTCGCCGTGAGCCAGTCGCGCACGTACTGCTTGTCGAAGGAGGGGGGCGCCGCCCCCGGACGGTGGGTGGCCGCCTCCCAGTAGCGGGAGCTGTCGGGCGTGAGCAGCTCGTCGATCAGGATGAGCTCGTCGCCCACCGTCCCGAACTCGAACTTGGTGTCGGCCAGGATGAGCCCGCGGGCGCCGGCGAGCTCGGCTGCCCGCGTGTAGAGGGCCAGGCTGGCGTCGCGCAGGCGGGCGGCCAGGTCCGCGCCCACGGCCTCCTCGAGCTGGGCGAACGTGATGTTGACGTCGTGCCCCTCGTCGGCCTTGGTGGCGGGGGTGAAGATGGGCTGGGCCAGCCGCTGGCTCTCCTGGAGCCCCGGGGGCAGGGGCATCCCGGCGGCGGCGCCGCTCGCCTGGTACTCGCCCCAGGCGCTGCCGGCGAGGTAGCCCCGGACCACGCACTCGACGTCGATGCGCCTGGCCCGGCGCACGATCATGAACCGGCCCGCCAGCTCCTCGGGGTCCTTGCGCAGGCCCGGGGGAAGGTCGGAGAGGATCCCGGAGACGAGGTGGTTGCGCTGCAGGTCGTGGGTCTGGGAGAACCACCAGATGGAGAGCTGGGTCAGGACCTTGCCCTTGTCCGGGATGCCCGCCGCCAGGACGTGGTCGAAGGCCGAGATGCGGTCGGTGGCGACCATCAGGAAGCGGTCGGCGTCCAGCTCGTAGGTGTCCCTCACCTTGCCCCGGCGGAAGAGGGTGAGGGGCAGGTCCGTCTCCATGAGGGCGGGCCCCGGCTTCAAGCCCGCACCCCCAGCTCCAGCCTGTCGAAGGCGAGGTCCACGTGCTGGAGGCCGGCCCGGGGGTCGAAGAGGGCGTCCAGCGCCGCCGCGTCCAGCCTCTCTCGCACCTCGGGGCGGGCCCCCAGAAGGTCTCGGAAGCCGCCCTCCCCGTCGAGGGCGCGGTGGGCCGCCGACTGCACCAGGCGGTAGGCCTCGTCCCTGCGCATGCCCGTCTCCACGAGGGCGAGCAGCACCCGCTGCGAGAAGACCACGCCGCCCCCCATCTCGAGGTTCCTGAGCATCCTCTTGGGGAGGACCTCGAGGCCGGCCAGGACCTTCGCCATCGTGATCGCCATGTAGTCGACCAGGCAGCAGGCGTCCGGGAAGACGACCCGCTCGGCCGAGGAGTGGCTGATGTCACGCTCGTGCCAGAGGGCCACGTCCTCGAGCGCGGTGGCCGCGTAACCGCGGACCACGCGGGCGAGCCCGCAGACACGCTCGCAGAGGACGGGGTTGCGCTTGTGGGGCATGGCGGAGCTCCCCTTCTGCTCGCGGCCGAACGGCTCTTGTGCCTCGCCCACCTCGCTCCTCTGGAGGTGTCGGATCTCGAGCGCGATTCTCTCCAGCGTCCCGGCCGCGAGCGCCGCCGCCGAGAGGTAGGCGGCGTGGCGGTCGCGGGAGACGACCTGGGTGCTGACGGGGTCCACGGCCAGGCCCAGGCGTCCCATGACGTGCTCTTCGACCCTGGGGTCGACGGTGGCGTGCGTCCCAACCGCGCCGCTCAGCTTGCCGGTCGAGATCTCCTCGCGGGCGCGCGCCAACAGGGCGGCGCTCCGGTCCAGCTCGGCCACCCAGCCGGCGGCCTTGAAGCCGAAGGTGGTCGGCTCCGCGTGCATGCCGTGGGTGCGCCCGACCATGAGCGTCCCCCGGTGCCTCACGGCGAGGTCGGCCGCCGCCTCCCGCACGCGGCCGAGGTCCTCCAGGATGAGGCTGGCCGCCTCGCGCGCCTGGAGGGCGAAGGCGGTGTCCACCACGTCGGAGCTGGTCATCCCGAGATGGAGGTGGCGGGACTCGGGCCCGACTGTTTCCCCCACGGCGGTCAGGAAGGCGACCACGTCGTGCCCGATCGAGGCCTCGATCTCCAGGACGCGGTCGGGCACGACGCGGGCGCGGCGGATGGCGGGCAGGGCCGACTCCGGGACCCGGCCCAGGCGCGCCCACCCCTCGCAGGCCAGGATCTCGATCTCCAGCCAGGCGTCGTAGCGGCGCCGATCGGACCAGATCTCCCGCATCCGGGGCGGGGAGTAGCGCTCGATCAAGGGTGCGAAAAGAGCTCCTCGCTCAGTCGACGGGCCTGGGCAACGCGATTATAAGCTGCGTGGAGGCGCTCCCATATGTTGGGGCCGTCAAGAAAGGTGGCACAAGATGTGGCTCGGGGAGGCCGCGCCGCGGCCTTCGCTTCCCGGGCGTTCGTGGATAATCAGTCCCGCCCCGCGTCGACCCGCCAGCTGACCCGGCGCCTGTGGGCATCGGCCCTGCCGGCAAGTAACCGAGACAGGGGACCTGCCGTTTGAACTGCAGTGACACGCTGGAGGGCGCATGAGTTCTCTGCCTTCACGCGAAGACGAGCGCGACCTCGTCGAACGCGCGAAGTCGGACCCGATGGCCTTCGGAGAGCTGTACGACCGTCATCTCCAGCAGATCTACAGGTTCGTCTTCTCGCGGACCCGCGACCAGACCGCCTCCGAGGACATCACCTCCGACGTCTTCATGAAGGCCCTGCGCGCTCTGCCTCGTTACCAGGACACCGGCCGCCCCTTCTCGGCCTGGCTCTACCAGATCGCCGTCAACGCGATCGCGGACAAGTACCGGTCGGCGCGGCCCACGCAGGACCTGGAGGACGTCCGCGAGCTCGCCGCGGCCGGCCCCGGCGTCGATGAGATCACCGCGCAGCGCGACGAGGTCCGCCGCATCTGGTCGATCGTGGAGACCCTGCCCGTCCCCCAGCGCACGGCCATGGTCCTCAAGTTCCAGGAGGACATGAAGATCGAGGACATCGCCGTCGTCATGGGCAAGAGCCAGGGCGCGGTCAAGCTGCTCATCCACCGCGGCGTGACCCGCGTGCGCACCCGCTCGGAGCAGGGACGGTGAGCGGACCACTCGGCCGGACCGGCGCCGGCGACCCCGACCTGGACGCCATCTTCGAGGACCCCCGGCTGCTCGAGCTGGCGGGCCGGCTGCACGCCGTCACCCCGCCCGCGGTCTCCCCCGACCCCGCCTTCCGGTCCTCGCTGCGGCGTGAGCTCATGCGCCAGGCCTGGTCGATGAAGGAGCCCACTCTCCCCTGGTGGCGGCGCTTCACCAGCCCTCCGGGCCTGGCCTGGACGGCGGCCACCGTCGGTGCCACCCTCCTGGCCTTCGTCGCCTTCGAGTTCCACAACCAGCCCGGGGACCACACCTTCGTCCTCGTCAACAGCCCTCTCGACAGGGCCCAGGCGGTCACCGTCCAGGAGGCCATCCCGCTGGTCTTCAACCAGCCCATGAACCACGCCTCGGTGGAGGCGGCGGTCAAGGTGCAGCCGGCGACGCGCGTCACCTTCCAGTGGAGCGGCGACACGCTCTACGTGCACCCGCAGGTGGGCCAGCTCGCGCCCAACACCCAGTACCGGGTCAAGGTCCTGCCGACGGCGCAGACCTCGACCGGACAGGCCGTCGCCAAGACCGAGCTGATCTCTTTCGTGACGGCGCCGGTGACCGTCCCCGGGCCCTCACCGTCCCCCTCTGTCACCCCCGCCACGGAGCCCGCCGGGCTGCGCCGCCTGGCGCAGGTGGCGGGCGCCCGGTCCACCGCCTGGTCGCCTGACGCGGCCACCGTCTACGTGGCGGGGGCCGAGGGCGTGGAGGCTTTGAACCTCGACGGCTCCGCCCCCGTGGTCCTGGAGCGCGCGCCCGCGGACCGGCTCGCGGTCTCGCCGGACGGATCCCAGGTCCTCTACTCGGGGCCTTCCGGGACGGCCCTGGTGGGGGCCTCGGGCGGCGCCCAACCCCTGCTCTTGTCCTCCACCCCCTCCACCGCCGTCGGTTGGCAGGGGCAGACCCCCGTCTTCGTGTCCGGCGCCCGCGTCCTTCAGGTGACGCCGGCGGCGGGCGCCTCGCCCGGCTCCCCCGCCTCCTACCCGCCGGCCCCCGCGCCATCCCAGCTCGCGGCCCTCCCGGCTCCGCCCACCGAGGCCTCCTTCTCCCCCGACGGCGAGCGGCTGGCCTACGCCTGGTCGGCCGGCACCGCCGTCCTCGACCTCAAGTCGGCCGCGAGCAGGGCCTGGCCGGAGGCGGCCTCGGACCTCGCCTGGACCCCGTCGGGGGGCCGGCTCGCGTTCGTCTCCAAGGACGCCGTCATGGCGGCCCAGGCGGACGGCTCGGGCGCGGCCTCGATCGCGACCCTGGGCAAGGGGGGCAAGGCGCAGGTGACCGCCGGCGGCGGGGGCGTCGAGCTGGCCTGGTCGGCCCAGGGCGTCCTGGCGATCGCCACCGACCAGGGCCTTTGGCGGACCTCAGCCACCGGGTCCGGCCCGACCCACGTCGCCACCGTCGCCAGCCGGGCTTTGAGCTGGGCGCCCGACGGCAGCGGGATCGCCCTCGCGAGCTCGGGGTCGCTGGGCGTGGCACCCTTCGCCGACCCCTCCTCGACACCCAGCCAGGCGGCCGGGGACGGGGTCGTGGAGGGCTTCATGAAGGCGCGCGTGGCCGGCCAGACGGGGGCGGCCGCCGCCTTCCTGGACCCCAAGGCCCAGGCCGCCTACGGAGCCGCGCTGGGAGGCCCCGCGGGCTCACGCGTGGAGCGGGACTTCGTGCTCGCCTCGGAGAGGGTGTCGGGGGGCCTTCGCTACCTCGTGCGGGTCCTCCTCGCCCAGGGTCAGGTCGAGACGGCCCAGTTCGACGAGGCCCTGACGGTGGTCTCCGGCCCCTCCGGCAAGCCGCTCATCGACCAGGTCCAGGACACGGCGCCCGGACCGGTCGGGGATGGCGCCTCGGTGGTGGCCCTTCAGATCTACAGGTCGGAGATCCAGCTCACCTTCGACTCCGACCTTCAGGCGAGCACGGTCCCGGGCGCCGTCTCGCTCGTCGGCCCCGACGGCAACGCCCTCGCCTCCACGGTCACCTACGCGGGCCGGGTGGCGACCCTCCGAGTGCCCGCCATGGTGCCCGGGACCGCCTACCAGCTGGTGGTGGCGAGCTCCATCTCGGACATCGACGGGCACCAGCTGCCGCTCCAGTACACCGTCTCGGTGACGGGACCGCAGGCGCTGGCGGCGTTCGCCGATCCGGGCGCCAAGCCCGGCTCGGAGCCCCAGGCCAGCCCCTCCCCGAGCCCCAGCCCCGGGCCCAGTCCCAGCCCCTCGCCGGGCCAGTAACAGCCTGGTCCGCCTTCGCGGGCGGCCCTGCGCTCAGCCCTCCGCCGGCGCGGAAACGGCCGCCGCCACGGCCGCCGCCGCGGCGGCCAGGTGGGAGGGGTCGGGCCCGTAGTCGAACGGGGAGCGCTCCTGGAGGTACTTTCGCATCTCCTCCAGGAGCTCGGGGTGCTCGGCCGTGAAGTGGGTCGAGAGCCTGCCCGCGCGGAAGTCCGCGTTGGCGAGGATGGCCCGGTGGTAGGGGATGGTGGTGGCGGGCCCGGTCACCAAGAACTCCCTCAGGGCTCGCTCCCCGCGCGCGATGGCCTCCGCCCGGTCCCCGCCGTGCACGATCAGCTTGGCGATCAAGGAGTCGTAGTTGGAGGGCACGTCGGAGCCCGGGCCGAACCCGCTGTCGACCCTGACGCCGGGGCCTGAGGGCGCCACCCAGCGGCCGATCCGCCTGGGGTTGGGGATGAAGCCGCGCGCGGGGTCCTCGGCGTTGATCCTCATCTCGATGGCGTGGCCCGCCCAGCGCACGTCCTCCTGCCGGAAGCTCAGCTCCAGGCCGGCGGCGACCCTGATCTGCTCCTTGACGAGGTCGACCCCGGTCACCGCCTCCGTGATCGGGTGCTCGACCTGGAGGCGGGCGTTGACCTCCAGAAAGTAGAACTCCTCCCCGCTGAAGATGAACTCCACAGTGCCGGCGTTCAGGTACCCGGCCGCCCTCACCGCGCGCAGGGCGGCGTCGCCCATCCTCTCGCGGACCTCCCGCGTGACCGCGGGCGAGGGCGTCTCCTCGAGGATCTTCTGGTGGCGCCGCTGGAGCGAGCAGTCGCGGTCGCCGAGGTGGACGCCGCTGCCGTGGGCGTCGAACAGGACCTGGATCTCGACGTGGCGCGGGCCTTCAAGATAGCGCTCGAGGATCAGCCGGTCGTCACCGAAGGCGGTCATCGCCTCGCGCCGGGCGGCGTCCAGCGCCTCATCGAGGCGGACGAGGTCCCGGACGACCCGCATCC
>JBOHUY010000290.1:0-1701 GCA_050735015.1 Candidatus Dormibacterales bacterium
GATCAGGGCCGCGGTCCTGGCCAGCCCCGGCCGCCTGGAGGTGCGCACTTTCCCCGAGGCCCCGCCCGCGCGCGATGGCGCCCTTCTGCGCGTGACGCACTGCGGGGTCTGCGGGACCGACCCCCACATGTACAGCGGCCACCTGGCCGTGCCCATGCCTTTGGTCATGGGCCACGAGTTCGCGGGCGTGCTGGAGGGCTGGGGCCCCGACTTCCCCGCCCGCGACGTCTACGGCGAGGAGCTGCGGGCCGGCGACGAGGTCGCGGTGGGGACCACCCTCAGCTGCGGCGACTGCTACTACTGCCGCTTCCTGCCCCAGAGAGAGAACCTCTGCGAACGGGTCGACATCTACGGCATCACGCTCGGGTGCGAGGAGGCGCCGCACGTGCGTGGGGCCTACAGCGACGCCCTCTACCTCTACCCGCGGACCTGGCTCTTCAAGCTCCCGGACGGGGTCTCGCTCAAGATGGCGGCCCTGGCCGACCCCATCGCCTGCGGCACCCGCGCCCTCGAGCGCGCCTTCGGGCCCGGCATGCCCTGGGCGGGCGAGGGCATGGGCCTGGGCCGCAGCGTCGTGGTCCAGGGCCTGGGTCCCATCGGCATCCTGACGGGCGCCGCCGCCCGGGCCATGGGGGGCCGGCCCGTGATCGGGATCGACCGCATCCCCATGCGCATGGAGATGGCGCGCCGGTTCGGCTTCGACGAGGTCATATCCCTCGACGAGGTCCACGAGGTGGACGAGCGGGTGGCCGCCGTCCGCCGCCTCACGCACGGCCTCGGTGCCGACGTGGTGGTGGAGATGGTGGGCCTGCCGGCCGCCTTCGCCGAGTCGCTGCGCCTGGTCCGCAAGGGCGGCCGTGTGGTCGAGTTCGGCCACTTCACCGACAACGGCACCACCGCTGTCAACCCCCAGCACATCGTCAACCTGGACGTCGACATCCTGGGCTCCTACGCGTACCCCAACGCCCAGATCGGCACCTCGCTCGCCTTCATGGCGCGCTACGCGGGCGTGTATCCCTTCGAGGACCTCGTGACGCACACCTTCGGGGTCGACCAATCGGAGGCGGCCATCCACGCCAGCCGGGACAAGCTCTGCGTCAAGGCCATGGTCGTCGCGGGGGCATGAAGGAGCCTCCCGGGGACCGCCCGCGTGTCGCGCTTAAGGGTGTGAGACAGATTGGTAGGTAACGGGTCACGCCACGTTCATCTGGTTGCGGACCCAATCCCAGATCTGCTCCAACGCCCGCTGGCCGCCTGACAGCGCAGGCTGATGACCGAGCGCGCACCACGGACCGTCCAGCGCACGCCCGATTGCTTGAGCCGTTGGTGCACGATCACCCTGCCGCCGGCCTCCACGACACTCGAGCCGATAAAGAGCCCCAGCTCGCGGAAGCGCCCGTAGCGCAGACGTTCGCGGTTGTTGTCGAAGTAGGCGCCTATTGACGAGGACCGGAAGCTCTGCTATACCTCCCGACCAAGGCGCACGGGCGGGATCCCGCAGGTGACTTTCGTTAAGGTCGAAAGGGAGGTCGCCTCCATCTCGCGCGAGCCCCCAAGGGCGCTGAGGCTGGTTGCCGGATACGCGTCATCTGGGGGTACCAGAAGATGGGCCGTCGTTCCGCGATCGTGCTGGCCGTTGTCCTGGGCGTCCTGGTGGGTAGCTTGCGCCCGGGCGCCGATCTCAGCTTGGTGACCGCCGTC
>JBOHUY010000291.1:0-7041 GCA_050735015.1 Candidatus Dormibacterales bacterium
CGCGAGGGCATCCGGGCCTTCCTGGAGAAAAGGGAGCCCCGGTTCCAGGGGCGCTGATGGAGCCAGGGCCCCGGCCTCTCCTGGCCGAGCTCGACAGGCCGGTCCAAAGAGAGCGCCTGCTCCTCCGAGTCAACGGCGAGGAGCGCGAGCTCCTGGCCCCCGTGCACAAGACCCTGCTCGAGGTGCTTCGGGAGGACCTCGGGCTGACCGGCACCAAGCACGGCTGCGAGCTGGGGGAGTGCGGGGCCTGCGCGGTCCTGGTCGGGGGCCGGCCCCGACTCAGCTGCCTGACGCTGCCGGTCCAGGTGGCGGGGCAGGAGGTGACGACGGTCGAAGGGATGGCCGCGGGCCCGGAGCTGGACCCCCTGCAGGCGGCGTTCGCGGAGGTGGGCGCCGCTCAGTGCGGGTACTGCACGCCGGGGGTGCTGCTGACGGCCAGGGCCCTCCTGGCGGAGGTGCCCTCGCCCACCCAGGCCCAGATCAAAGAGGCGCTGAGCGGCAGCATCTGCCGCTGCACGGGGTACGCGAAGATCGTGGAGGCCGTCGAGCTGGCGGCGGCGAGGCCCAGGTGAGCGGCGATCTGGAGGTGGTGGGCAGGCGGCTGCCCAGGGTCGACGCCGGGGCCAAGGTGCGCGGCACCGCCGTCTACGCGGACGACATCGCCCTCGCCCGCATGCTCCACTGCAAGATCCTGCGCTCCCCCCACCCGCACGCGCGCGTGGTTTCGATCGACGCCTCCGCCGCGCGCAGGATCCCCGGCGTCCACGCGGTCATCACGGGCCAGGACCTCCCCATCAGGTTCGGCATCCTCCCCGTCACCCAGGACGAGTCGGCCCTGGAGGGGGAGAAGGTCCGCTACGTGGGCGAGCCGGTGGCGGCCGTCGCCGCCGTGGACGAGGAGGTGGCCGCCTCCGCCTGCGACGCCATCCGGGTCGAGTACGAGCTGCTGGCCCCCGTCATGAGCATCGAAGAGGCCTTGAATGAGGCCTCCGACGAGCCCATCCACGCTTACACCAGGCGCACGGACAACGTCCACCGCATGGTCGCCTACGAGTTCGGGGACACCGAGGCCGGCTTCCGGCGGGCCGCCCACGTCCGCGAGGATGTCTACTTCTACGAGGGCAACACCCACCTCCCCCTGGAGCAGCACGCGGCCGTGGCCACCTACCAGGACGGGCGCCTCACGCTCTGGTCCTCGACCCAGGTCGTCCACTACGTGCACAGGGCCCTGAGCAAGGTCCTGGAGCTGCCCATGAGCCGGATCCGGGTCGTGGGCGCGGCCCACGGGGGCGGCTTCGGGGGCAAGACCGACCCCTTCTCGCACGAGATCGTCGTCTCCAAGCTGGCCATGCTCACCGGCCGGCCCGTCAAGTGCACGCTGACGAGAGAGGAGGTCTTCTACGCCCACAGGGGGCGCCACCCCGTCCTCATGTGGGTGAGGACGGGGGTAGAGCAGGACGGCCGCATCACGGCCATGCACTTCCGGTCGGTCCTCGACGGGGGTGCCTACGGCTCCTACGGGGCCGCCTCCGTCTTCTACACCGGCGCCCTCCAGACCGTCACCTACGCCATCCCGGCCTATCGGTTCGAGGGCTGCCGCGTCCTCACCAACAAGCCCCCGTGCGGGCCCAAGAGGGGCCACGGCACCCCCCAGCCCAGGTTCGCCCTCGAGATGCACTTGGAGCGCCTGGCCGAGGACCTGGGCATGGACGCGGTCGAGCTCAAGCGGCGCAACTTCGTGCGCCCCAACACGCGCGCCGTCAACTGGCTGCGCATCACCTCGTGCGGCCTCGAGGAGTGCGCGGAGCGGGTGCTGGCCGCCTCCGGCTACCGGGGTCGGCCCAGGCGGCCGGGTCACGGCATGGGCTTCGCGGTCTCCGCCTACATGTCGGGGGCGGGCACGGCCATCTACTGGAACGACATGCCCCACTCGGAGGTGCAGCTGAAGCTGGACCGCTCCGGCGTCACCCTCTACTGCGGGGCCATGGAGATCGGGCAGGGCTCCGACTCCGTGCTGGCGCAGGTCACCGCCCAAGAGCTGGGCATCGACGTGCGCGACGTGCGCCTGGTCACGGCCGACACGGACACCACCCCCGTCGACCTCGGCTCGTACTCCTCCCGGGTCACGTTCATGGCAGGGAACGCGTGCCTGGAGGCCGCCCGCAAGATGCGGGTGCTCCTGGTGGAGGCGGTCGCCGCCAAGATGGGAATCTCCGAGGACCTGTCCCAGGTCGGCGTGGGGGCAGGGCGGGTGGGCGACTTCTCGTTCGAGGAGGCCTGCGTCATCGCCACCAGCCGCTTCGGCGCGCTCTCCACGACGGGCAGCTACACGCCGCCCCGCATCGGGGGACCGTTCAAGGGCTCGGGCGTCGGACCCAGCCCCGCCTACTCGTACAGCGCGGCCGTGGCGGCCGTTGACGTGAGCCCCGACGACGGCGTCGTCCGCGTGAACCGGGTGTGGCTCGCCCACGACGTCGGCCGGGCCATCAACCCCACCCTCGTGGAAGGCCAGGTGGAGGGCAGCGTGTACATGGGCCTGGGGGAGGCGCTGATGGAAGAACAGGTCTTCCGGAACGGTCTTCACCGCTGGCCCTCGATGCTGGACTACAAGTCCCCCACGGCCCTCGAGATGCCCCGCATCGACACCTTCCTGGTCGAGACCGTCGACCCCGAGGGCCCCTACGGGGCCAAGGAGGCGGGCCAGGGCCCGCTCCTGCCCGTGGCGCCGGCGATCAGCCTCGCCGTGCACGACGCCATTGGGGTCTGGGTCGAGCAGACCCCCATCACGCCGGAGCGGGTGCTGAAGGCCCTCGAACTGGGCTCCAGGGGGCGAGAGCCCCGCGTGGGGCCGGCCGCCTTCCCGGACGTGCCCTACCCCGACCCGATCGCGGTGGAGCCTCCCGACCCTTCGGACATGAGGGTGGGGCCGGAACTGGAGGAGGCCTTCGCCTCCGCGCGCTCCTGATGCTGCGCCTGCCCCGCCTTCGTTACCTGAGGCCGGCCGACGCCGCCGAGGCGGCAGCCATGATGGCGGAGGCGGGCGGCCGCGCCATGCTCGTGGCGGGGGGCACCGACCTCTTCCCCAAGCTCAAGCGGCGCCAGTTCACCCCCGAGGCGCTGGTGCAGGTTCCCAGCCTGTGCGGGATCTCGGGCGACGCCGCCGCCGGCTTCACGCTCGGAGCCGGCGTGACCCTGGCCGAGATCGCCCGCTCGTCACCGCTGGGGGAGGCGGCGGCCGGGTTCGCGGAGGCGGCCGGACAAGTCTCCTCCCCCGCCCTCCGGGAGGCGGGGACGCTGGGGGGCAACCTCTGCGTGGATACGCGCTGCAACTACTACGACCAGACCTACGAGTGGAGGCGCGCGGCCGGCTTCTGCCTCAAGCGCGACGGCGACATCTGCCTGGTGGCCCCCGCCAGCCCCCGGTGCTGGGCTGTCTCCTCCACCGACGTCGCCCCCGCCGCCGTCGTCCTGGAGGCGGAGGTGAGCCTGGTCGGCCCCGACGGGGAGCGCCGGATCCCCGTCGAGGCGCTCTACCGCGACGACGGCATCGAGTACCTGGGCAAGCGGCCAGAAGAGGTCCTGACGGCCGTGCACCTGCCTCCCGCCCAGGGCCGCGCCAGCGCCTACGTCAAGCTGCGAAGACGCGGCTCCATCGACTTCCCCCTGGGGGGCGCCGCGATCGCGCTGCGCCTGGAGGCGGGGG
This sequence comes from Candidatus Dormibacterales bacterium, assembly GCA_050735015.1. GTDB lineage: Bacteria > Chloroflexota > Dormibacteria > Dormibacterales > Dormibacteraceae > JBOHUX01. The sequence continues at coordinate 3,704 of JBOHUY010000291.1, forward strand.
CGGTCAGCTCCTGCCGGGTCGCTCTCACCGCGGTCGCCTCCCACCCACTGCGGTGCAGGCAGGCCGAGGAGTTCCTCAACGGACGAGAGCTCGACGAGGAGACGCTGCTGGAGGGTGCCCGGCTGGCGGCGCGCCCGTCCCGGCCCCTCGACAACACCGACCTCACCCACGCCTGGCGCAAGCGCATGGTCAGCCGGACCGTGGCCGAGGCGCTGCGGGTGGCCCGCGACCGCGCGGGGGGCGCGGGTAGGCAGGGTTAAGGCGCGCGCCGCTACAGGTTGGCGACGTAGGCCCGGCGAAGGAGCCCCGCCACCTCGTCGTCGAGGTCGCCCGCCGACGCCAGCGGGATGCGCAAGTTGAGGCCGCCGCCGGCCGTGCTGCGTCCGTCGAGGAGACGCCCCGCGGGCTCCACGCCGTCGATCCGGAGCGCGAGGTCGACCCTTGTCCTGGTGGTCGGCCTCACCGCGGCGAAGGTGCGGCGGGGCGTGATCAGCGTCGTGTAGGTCTTGCGAGCCTGGACCTCCAGGGGGCCGAAGGTGGCCGCCAGGGCGACGACGGCGTCCAGGATCGGCCGCAGCGCGGCGCGATCGTTGTACTGGCCCTGGACCAGGTCCTCGGCGGTGGCCAGGAGGTAATCGGGGTAGCCGAACCTTTCCATCACCAGCAGCATCTGCTGGTACCCGGTGACGCCCTCGCCGGTCAGCCAGCGGCGAAGGCGGCCTCGTCGTCGTGGCCCGCCCGCCCGGCCGCGCGTTCGTTCCACCAGACCACGTCGTGGCCGGTCTGACGGACCAGCCGCTCCGCGATCGAGGGGCGCATCTCCTCCCAGGTGCGGACCGCCACCTGGCGGATTCTGCCATGGGCAGGGGCGCCCGCGAGCGTGCGCGTCAGAGCGCGGGCCCCGGCTCCAGGGTCACCGTCGCCGTGTGGGTGGAGGCGCCTTGGATCCATGTCACCTGGACCTGGGCGCCGGCCTGGTGGCGGTGGAGCGCGGTCCCCAGCTCGGTCGAGGAGCTCACCGGCGCTCCGTTCACGGTCGTGATGACGGCGTCCGTCATGATGCCCGCCTGCGCCGCGGGCGACCCCGAGATCACCCCCAGGACCAGGGCCCCGGAGCTGGCGTCGAGGCCGAGACGGCTCGCCGTCGTGGAGTCGAGGTCGCGCACGTCGACGCCCAGGTAGCCGGGCTGGCCCAGCAAGACGTCCCCGCTGGAACGGCCGGAGGCCATCTGCCGGGCGATCGAGACGGCCGTGGTGGAGGGGATGGCGTATCCCACCTGCGAGGAGGTCTGGTCGAGGCCCCCGATCTGCGCCGCCGTGATCATCCCCATGACCTGCCCGGCCGGGTCCACCAGCGGGCCGCCGGAGTCGCCCGGGCTGATGGGAGCGTCTATCTGGATGAGGCCCGTGAGGTGCTCCGACCCCCCGAAATCGTCGGCGACGTCGATCGACCGGTCGACGGCCGTGACGGTGCCGCTGCTGGCGGGCGGGGTGCCCCCGCGGCCGAGCGCGTTGCCGATGGCGACCACCCTCTCGCCCACCTTGACCGAGGAGCTGTCGGCCAGGCTCACGGTGGGCAGCCCCGACACGCCCGCGATCTGGATCAGGGCCACGTCCGCGGTGGGGTCGACGCCGATCACCCGCGCGTGGTGGGCGCTGGCGCCGCCGGCCAGGGTCACCTCGATGGCGGTCCCCCCCTGCACGACGTGGTTGTTGGTCAGCACCTCGCCGGAGGCCGTGATGATCATGCCCGTGCCGGCGGCCTGGCTCCGCCGACCGCCGCGCACGACGACCGTGTTGACGTCCACCACGGCGGGGTCGACCCGGGCCGAGATCTGGGCGGCGCTGAGATTGCCGCCCGCGCCGGACGTGGAGGTGCCGGGGAGGGCGAGGCTGACGGCCGGGGCGCCGCCGGAGGGCCTCAACCCGACCCGAGTCAGGCCCCAGCCGAACGCGACGCCGCAGACGGCCGCCACCAGCACGCCGAGCGCGCCCGCCGCCACCGCCCTGAGGCCCGAGCGCCTGGCCCGGACCGGCGTGGCCACAAGGGGCGACGCCCAGGGCGGCGGGCCCCCCGCCGCCCCCGCGTCGCCCGGGTCCTGATAACCGCCGCCGGTCCCCGACTCCGGCTCGGGGGACACCCCCCGCTCATAGTCGCTCACCGATCTCTCCTCTGCGTCAGACGTCTACCTCACAGCATCTTGCACCTCGCCAACTGGGGGTGCGGTCAGAGGAGCCTTGGGGTTGTCTGTGGGCCCGACCCGCGAATCGGCTGGCCGCCGGGCCCGGGACCGAGGTCAGGCCCGGGTGGAGGCGCTCCGGAGCCCACGCCTGCCTCTCGGGCGCGCAAGACGCAGTGCCGCCGGCTGCAGCCCGACCCGCACGAGGGGTCCCCGCACCAGCCGGCGGTCGGGCGCAGGGTATCGGGGGTCTGTCGCCGTTGTGCGCGGACGCCTCGTCATGCCCTCCGGACGACACCCAGCGGGGCCCCGCCCTTCGGCCCGGCATGCCGTCTGGCGGCGCGACGGCCGACGGCGAACGGCGAACCGCGCCGGGTGCCAGCACACCTTCTGTTTCGCGGCGCCGCACCGCGAGAGGGGTGGCTGCACCCTCGAGGAGATCCAAAGCAATTGAGGCTGGGCGGGAACTCGTCCGCATCGATGCACTTGACGTGGGTGTCGAAGCGGCCGCAGCGCGCGGGTAGGGCGCGTGACCTGGACCTTGATGGGCGATCCACTCTCGAGCTTCCAGAACCACCTTGTCGACGCTACTCCCAGCGGAAATAGCGATTCGCGAGGAAGGCGAAGACGGCTGTGTACGCGGCCATCGTCACCCACGCCGCCCAAGGAAGGCTGCCGCCGAATGCCGAATCGAGCACCGCCTTCGAAGCCGCCCCGCTGGGGGAGTAGTACATGATCGTTGCCAAGGGTTCGCCGGTCTGAGCAGGGTTTACCCACAGGCCGGCGAGGAACATCAGGGCGAATGTCGCCACTCCGGACATCGCGGATCCGGCCGTCTGCGATGGAGCCAGGGCCACGACCATGAGGCCCAGCGTGAACAGTTCGGCAATCGACAGGACAAGCGATACGACGAAGGGCAGAACCGATACATGGAGCGATGCCCCGAAGAAGAGAGCGCCACCCAGAACGATGATCAGGACGGCCACCACGGCTAGGAGCACGTTGATGACGAGCTGCGCGGCCAGCAACCTCCACGGATGCAGGGGCGTCGTCGACACCCTTCTGAGCCATCCGATCTCGCGATCCCTGACCAGGGTGTTGGGCAAAGAGACCGAAATGAGGATGAACGCAATCACGATGAGGGTCGGTGTCCACAGC
>JBOHUY010000292.1:0-19751 GCA_050735015.1 Candidatus Dormibacterales bacterium
CTTCGGAACCGTCCAACCCGTTGTTGCCGCCTCCTCGGACAACGCGGCCGAGGGGCCGGGCCGAGGGACCGAGGAAGGTGCGCCCGCTGTGGTTCTCGAAGCCGACGATGGTCGCGGGCTGGATCCCCAGCCCGGTGGCGTCCACGACCACGTCACCGATGCTTCGTGTTAGGCCGGCCTCGGTATAGGCGTCGATGAGTCCGATGCCCGGGTATCTGGTGCCTTCCGCCGCCTGGTAGTAGCGACCGAGCAGCTGGTATCCGCCGCAGACGGCGAGGATCGTGGCGCCGGCGGCAATGGCGGCGGTCAGCGGCACGGCCTTGTGCTCCAGCAGGTCCGCGTACACGAGTGCCTGCTCACGATCTTGGCCCCCGCCGAAGAAGAACACGTCGATGTCACCCAGGTCCGGCACGGGTCCCTTGAGCAGCTCGACCACACGAGCGTCCGCGCCCCGCCACGCGGCCCGCCGGACAAGCGTCAGGATGTTGCCTCGGTCGCCGTACATGTTCATGAGGTCGGGGTAGAGCCATCCGACGGTGAACCGGGTCACGCCGCCCAGTATGGCCGTGCTGCCCATCCCCGCCGGGAGAGCACCTGGCGCAGGTCGAGCATCGCCGTATAGGTGCAGAGGGCGAACCCGGGGGCGCCCGGGGGCAGCGACGCCAGGAACCTGTCCAGCGCACGCTCGAAGTCGACCTCGGGCGGGCTCGCCGTCACGCCCGCGTACTTGAGCCGGACGGAGAGGTCGTGCGCACGCGTACCCGCGACCTGGACGCTCAGCGGGAGTGCGGCCAGGACCTCGAAGTCGACGTCCCAGATCCAGGAGACGTCACGGCCGTCCGCGATGCGGTCGTTGAGGCCGATCAGGAAGTGCCTGCCGCCGGCCAGTTCGACCGCGCCTTTCAGGACCTCGTTGAAGCCCGCGGGGTTCTTGGCCAGGAGGAGCATGACCTCGTGACCTCCGCAGCTCACCCGCTCCTGCCGGCCGAACGCCGCCTGGGCTTTCCCGAGCTGGGTCGCCATGAGCGCGGGATCGAGGCCGACGGCGCGCCCGACCGCGAAGGCCGCAGTGAGGTTGTAGGCGTTGTACAGACCGCCCAGGGGGAGACGTACCGAGGTCCCGCCCAGGCTGGCGCTGACGCCCTCGAGGCCATCCAGCCGGACGTCGGTGGCGGCGACCTCGAGCGTGGGGCGCTGGAAGTCGCCCGCCGGGCATCGGTACTCCCCGTCGTGGCCGACGTACACGGCGTCGAACGCGAGGCGGGAGCCGCAGCGGGGGCAGGTGACCGCGTCCGCGGCGTGGGGAAGGTGGTCCGCGGAGACACGCCGGTCGTCGATCCCGTACCAGAGGGGGGGGCGGCCAAGGCCCAACCCGATCTCCGCCACCCTGGGGTCGTCGGCGTTGAGGACGGCCACCGAGCCCCCCGGCAGGTCGCCCAGCGCGCGCTGGATGGTGAGCGCGGTCGTCTCCAGCTCTCCGTAGCGGTCGAGTTGGTCCCTGAAGAGGTTGCCGACGAGGACGGCGCGTGGCCTGGTCTCCCGGACCGCCGCCGGCAGGCTGGCCTCGTCCGTCTCGAACACGCCCCAGTCGGCTTCCAGGCGTCCCCCCAGGCCGGCCCGCGCCACGGCCGCGGCCGTGATCCCGGTGATGAGGTTGGAGCCTGAGCGGTTGGCCACCACCCGGCTGGGCAGGCCTTCCAGCATGGTCGTCACCAGGCGGGCCGTCGTCGTCTTGCCGTTCGTGCCCGCGATGAGGACGACGCCCCCGGCCAGGTCACCTGAGAGGTCCTGGAGAACCCCCCTGTGGAGGGCGCGGGCCACGTCCCCGGGCAGGGTGGTCCCGCCGCCCTGGCGGGCGGCTCTCGAGAGGGCGCCGGTGACCTTGCCGGCCCACACCGCGGCGAGCCTCACGCCCACGCCTCGACCGCCTCGGCGACCGCGGTCCAGCAGTCGAGGACAGAGCAGGCCGCCTCCGCCGAGCGGGCGTCGTCGAAGGGCGCGAAGAAGGCCGAGCCGCTCCCGGTCATGCGCCAGCGGGGCCCCAGGCGGCGAGCGAACTTCCTCAGTTCCGGCTCCACCTCGAACGCCGCCTCCTGGAGCTGGTTCTCGCCGCCGCCGGGGTGCTCGTCCCAGGCCGCGTAGACCGCCGCCGTCGGGAGGGTGAAGCCCGGCCAGGCGATCCCGAAGCAGACGGGCAGGACCGGCCGCGGGCTGAGCAAGTTGCCGCGTCCCTCTCCCAGCGCGGCCCCTCCCCTCAAGAAGAAGGGCACGTCCGCCCCCAGCCTCTCGGCGACAGGACCGAGGTCGACATGAAGGCCGTGGAGAAGGCTCAAGGAGCGAAGGGCGGCGGCGGCGTCGGAGCTGCCCCCGCCCAGGCCCGCCCCGGCCGGGATGCGCTTTTCCAGGAGCCAGCGTGCGGGAAGCGCGCGGCCCACCTCATGCTCGAGCTCGGCCGCGGCCTGGAGCACGAGGTTGTCGTCCGGCGTGCAGCCCGCCAGCCCCCTCACCTCCAGGCTCGTGGCGGTGGCGGCTTCGACGTGGAGGAGGTCGTGGAGTGAGACGGCCTGGAAGGTCGTCCTGATCTCGTGCTGGCCGTCCGGCCGCCGCGACAGGACCTGGAGGTCGAGATTGAGCTTGGCGAAGGCCCTGAGGGTGAGCCCCACCTTCAGCCGGAAGCGTCCCGCCCGTCGCGGTAGGCGGCCGCGAGCCCGTGGTAGTGGGCGGCGGATCGGTCCACGAACCGCGCGGCCGACCCCGAGATCGGCTTCTTGACCGCGGCCGGGGCCCCCGCGGCCAGCTGCCCGGCCGGGATCTCGCACCCCTCCCCGAGGACCGAGCCCGCCGCCAGCATGGCGCGGCGGCCCAGGCGGCTCCTCTGCAGGGCGATGGCCCCCATGCCGACGAGGGCGCCGTCCTCGATCACACAGCCCTCTAGCAGCGCCCCGTGGCCGACCGTCACGTCGCTGCCGAGGATCGTGGGCAGGTCCTTGGAGCAGTGAAGCACCGCGTTGTCCTGGACGTTCGAGCGCTCGCCGACCTCGATCCGCGACTGGTCCCCGCGCAGAACCACCCCGAACCAGATGCTGGCCCCGGCGGCCACGTGGACGTCGCCTATGAGGGTGGCGGTGGGGGCGACGAACGCGCCGGGATGAACGGTGGGGCGCTTGCCGCCGAATTCGATCTCTGGCACGCGGCTATAATCCTAGGCCGTGCCGCCCTCAGTCACGGTGACGACCCATGGCTAACATCAAGGCCTCTCAGAAGGACGCTCGCCGGAGCGCGGCCAGGGCCGTCCGCAACCGCTCCATCAAGTCCGCCGTCAAGACTCGGGTCACGAAGGCGCGGCGCACGCTGACCGCGAGCGGCGACCAGGAGGCCCCGGCCCAGGTCGTCGCGGCCGTGGGCGGCCTCGACCGGGCGGTCGCCAAGGGCGTGCTCCACCGCAACAACGCGGCCCGCCGGAAGAGCCGCCTCATGCTGAGGCTGGCGGCCCTCAGTGGAGTCGCTGAGGAGGCCTCCGCCCCGAGCGCCAAGGCCGCCCCCAAGAAGTCGGCCGCCAAACGCCCCGCGGCGGCCAAAGCGGCGCCCAAGAAGGCTCCCGCGACCTCGCGATCGCGGGCGGCGAAGGGCAAGCCCTCCAAGTAAAGGCGCCGACCAGGAGGGGCCTCCTGAGGCCCCCGGGGAGCTCAGAGCCTCGCCAGCGCCGCCTCCAGCCCCGGCTCGGCTTCGATCTGGCCCGACTTGACCTCCCACTCGTAGTCGAGGAGCACTCTGAGCCCACGCTCGAGGTCCGCATCCGCGACCCTGCCCGCGGCCTCGTAGGCCTTCTGCACGACGTACGGGTGCTCGCGCATCCCGGCCTGGATGCCTCCCAGGTCGGCACCTTCCTCGCTCATGGCCTTCACCTCGAGCACCAACGAGAGGTGTCGGGCCAGGCGGTGGGCGATCATGGTCGCGGAAGTCCCGGCTTCAAGAAGGCCCCGCGCGATGTGCCAGGCGGCCGCGGTGGGCCGAGGCAGCAGATGGTCGGAGAGCCGGTAGAGGTCCTCTTCACGACCCCCCGCGACCAGCTCGTCCAGCACCGCCTTGGTGAGGCTTCCGCCGGCGGCCTGGAAATCGGCCAGCTTGCGGAGCTCGGCGTCGAGCACGCCCAGGTCGGGAGGGGTCACGCGGGCGACCAGCGCCGCAGCCGCCGCCGAGATCCCGTAGGAGCGTGCACGCTCCGCTGTCCACTGCTCCACCCTCCTGCCCCGCAGCCGCTGGAACTCGGTCACCCTCCCGCCTTCGAGCGCAGCCACTGCTCTGGCGAGGGCGTTGCCGGGCGCCAGCCGCCCGTGGACGGTGACGACGACGCGCGTCGTGTCGGGCAGGTCGGCGAACGCCGGGGCGAGGCCTTCCGCACGCACCGGCGCCACCCACCTCAGGGCGATGACCCGGAAGGGGTCGAGGAAAGGGGCCTGGAGGAGGACGTCGCGGAGGGCGGCCGCGCTCAAGCGAGAGGCCTCGACGGCCTCGAAACCGAAGTCGGACACCAGTTCGTTCCGCCATCGGGCGAGGGTGGCGTCGGCGGCCTCGGCGACCAGGAACGACTCCTCCCCGTGGAAGAGGGCGGCGGCGGGCTCGGAGGCGGGCACTCTTGAACGGATGCTAGGTCAAGGGGCTGTCCGGGCGCCCCGCCTCGGCCCGCGACTCCTGCCGCGGGCGCTCGGCGGGGCGAGTTTCGGCTGGGAAGGCCGTGGGGGAGCTCGGACCCCCACGGCCGCCCTTCCACGCCCGCCCTCCTGCGCCCGGTGTGACCGGGCTCCCGGCCGCCAGAGGATGATCGCGCAGGCGCCAGGCGGGCCAGCCTGGGGAGGAGTGCCGGGCGGTTGCTGGCGGCGGGATCTCGATCGAGCACGTCAGACCCACGAGCAGGAAGCAGCCCCCGGCCAGGAGGGCCATTCGCCTGGCCATCCGGCGCGCCGCGCCAAGGTCGTGCACAAGGCGGAACCTACCGACACGAGGGCGCGACCGCCATCCATGCTGTCAAGGAGGGCCTCAGTCGCTAGGGCAAGGTGGCGGTCAGGCCGAGGGCCGCCGACTAGACTGGTCCTTCACCCGGGCCGGTGGGGTGTAGCCAAGTGGTAAGGCAGGGGACTTTGGATCCTCGATCGCAGGTTCGAATCCTGCCACCCCAGCCGAATCTCCGTATTCGGCGGTTGTCCCGGACGCCGTGGAATTTCGGCGCGATCCAGCCATCGCTGGGGGCCCGGCTCGCGGACCGCGGGTGACGGGGGTCGCGGATCTCCAGCATATCTTCGAAGCGACCGAAGCGGAAGTGAGGACGCTGCTCGGCGGCGACCAGTCGCCTTTGCGGATCTCCAATCGTGTTAGGGCCCGATGAGCCGCCGCCACCACCGCTCGACTGGCTTCCCGCGCCACCGTCGCGAGTTAACCGCGCGATGATACGAAACACCATCTTCCGGGGAGAAGGACGGCGGCGTCGGTGAGCAATGAACTTCAGCCCGCCCAAGTCTTGACCGCTTAATATAGATACTGACCAGTCAGTTTTAGGCGGTGGAGCGATTCCCAAGCTAGCGGAATCCGTGAAATACGAACGGCGTCAGCAGCTCGTGGACGCTGCCTGGCGCTGCGCAGCCCGCAGGGGCTTCCAGGCCACCACGGTGGATGACGTCTGCGCCGAGGCCGGGGTCAGCAAGGGGGCTTTCTACGGGTACTTCGAGCAGAAGCAGGATCTGCTCCTGGCTCTCCTCGAGGACGACGCGCGCTTCCACGAACAGCTGATCGAGAGGCTCACGGTCGCCGTTGGCTCCGGAGCAGAGCGCCTCCGCGCCTATGCGCGAGCCACAGCCGACCGCAGCTCGGATCCGGCGCGGGTGCAGGTCAACGCGGACCTCTGGACGGCGATGCTCACGGAGGCTCCGGTCCGCCAGCGATTCGCTGCCGCGGTGCAGCACCGACGCGAGCGTCTGCGGACCTGGATCGAGGAGGCCCATCGAGCGGACGAGATGGTGGAGATGCCGGCCAACGCCTTCGCGTCCATCCTTGTCGCGCTCACCGATGGCCTCGTGCTCCACGGCAGCCTGCAGCCCTCGGCCTTCCGCTGGACCAATATCCAGAGCGCCCTTGACGTCCTCCTAAGAGGTATCTCCAGCTGAGCTGGGCTGGGGTATCAGGTCGAGGGTTCGCCGATCCGGCGCTGGAGCGAGGGCGCGTTCTGGTCGCCGGGCTGCGTGGCCGCCCAGCGGAGTGGCTGCGCCAGGGCCGGGCGGGGCTGTTCGCCATGGCTCTCGCGATCGGCTTCGGGGCGGGCTTCGGTGCCTTCGTCTTCCGCAAGCTGATCGTCGCCTTCACCTGGCTGTTCACAGGTGTCAGCGACTATGGCGTCGCCGGCCGTGTGCCCAGCCATCACCTGCCCTGGCTCGGGCCCTGGTTCATCCTCATCACCCCAGTGCTGGGCGGTCTGATCTTCGGACCCATGATCCACTTCTTCGCCCGCGAGGCCCGCGGACACGGCGTACCCGAGGTGATGCTTGCCGTCGCCGAGAACGGCGGGCGGATCCGGCCTCGCGTCACCGTGGTGAAGGCGCTTGCCTCGGCGATCTGTATGGGCTCAGGCGGTTCGGTCGGCCGCGAGGGTCCGATCGTCCAGATCGGCTCGGCCCTCGCTTCGACCTTCGGGCAGGTGGTCCGGATGCCGGAGAGTCGGCTGCGCCTGCTGGTCGCCTGCGGCGCTGCCGGAGGCATCAGCGCCACTTTCAACGCGCCACTGGCCGGGGTGTTCTTCGGGCTCGAGCTGATCCTGCGCGAGGTCTCCGCCGAAGCCCTCGTGGCGGTGCTGCTCTCGTCCGTGGCGGCCGACGTCGTCGGGCAGGCGGCCTTCGGACGGCAGCCCTTTTTCGCCCTGCCGCCGGCGCTGCTGCCCTCGGCCTGGGACTACCTGCTCTGCGTGGCGCTCGGCCTGGCCGCCGGCGTGGTCGGGGCAGGATTCGCGAAGCTGCTCTACCGGGTCGAGGATCTCTGCGACTCGGTCTGGCGGGGCAAGCCCGAATGGCTGCGGCCGGTTGCTGGTGGTGTGCTCCTTGGCGCGGTGCTGCTGGCCATCCCCCAGCTCTATGGCGTCGGGTATCCAGTCGTGCAGCACGCGGCCGGAGGCGGCTACGCCATCTGGTTCCTGCTCGCCTTGATGGTCGGGAAGATGCTGAGCGCATCCATCACAATCGGGATCGGCGGCTCCGGCGGCGTCTTCGCACCCTCGCTCTTCATTGGCGCCATGCTCGGCACCGCGTTCGGCCTCGCCGTCCAGCACCTGGTCGGTCCGGCGGCGGCGGGACCGGTGGCGGCCTACAGCATGGTCGGGATGGGGGCCACGTTCGCGGGAGCGGCCAGGGCACCCCTCACGTCCATCTCAAGCACGCTGGAGATGACCGGCGACTTCGGGCTCGTGCTTCCCGTCCTGCTGGCCGTCGGGCTGGCCACTGGAGTCGGATCGTCCCTGGGTCGAGGCACTATCTACACGACCAAGCTGCTCAGGCGCGGCATTAATATCGAACGGCCGCGTCCCTCCACTCTCATGCAACAGATGAAGGTTTCGGAGGCCATGCGGCCGCTCCCAAGCCAGGTCGCGGCCGGTCGCCCGCTGGAGGAGGTGGTGGCGCAGCTGGTGGACAGCCGTGAGCCGGCGAACACCGCGCAAGCTTCCGGGGGGCCGAGAGTGCAGGCCGTCTTCGCGGACGAAACGCTGGAGCAGGCCCTGAGGCAGCTGGTGATGTACGGCCATCAGGGCCTGCCGGTGCTGGCTGCGGACGGCGAAAGTATTGTCGGCTGGATCGCCAACCGCGACGTGATGCGCGCCTTCGCCGCCAGGTTGGGCCAGACCATCGAGGAGGCGGAGGAGGGCGCGCGCGCCGCCGAATGGGCGAGCGCACGTCCCGACACCGAGGCGCGCCATCCCCGCAACCCGCTGCTGGGCTATCGGCTTGTCGAGCTGCAGATCAGTAGCTCGGCGCCGACCAAGCACGTGCGAGACGTGACCTGGCCTGCGTCCACCCTGCTGGTCGCAGTCAGTCGGAACCGCCACAGCTTCACGGCAGGCGGCGAGACCGAGCTACGACCAGGTGACCGACTCACGTTGCTGGTACCGACCGAGCATTCTGACGAAGAGGTCAGCGATGCTCTGGATGGCCGCGTCAAAACCCCGCTCGGCGAGCGGGGTCCGATTCCGGCAAGGAAGCCATGATGGGCCAATCCGGAAATGGTCTTCGCGGGTTCAGCGACGAACTCCGGTGGTGCTTGACCCGGCGTTCGGCCATGTCGCTACGGCTTGGCTTCGTCGGGATCCTGGCTCCCGAACTCGCCGATCTTCTCGCAGGACACCAGCACTACGCGCATCCACGATGGACGAAGTCCGCGACGCCACGATCTGGGCGCTGCCCTGCCGGCCACCGGCCGCTGCTGGTAATGAGGGTCATGGTCCGGCAACGTCCCCAATCGCGCCGCGGGGCAGGTCGAGGAGGTGCCTGATGGGCAGAGAGTCGTCTTTCAGCAGGGGCACGGACGGTGCGCCCCTCGCCATCCGCAAGGAGGTCAAGAATGCGCAGATCAGTCTCCTCGCGCCCGGCGGATTCCCAGCCTCGCCCCAGGCGATTCCCAGGAGGGACCGGCAGGCTGGGTCCCTGCAGCTGACGCCAATCAGGAAGGGAAGGATGCGGCGATGATCTTCTCCGGATACGGCATGGGCCTTTTGGGCCTTTGGAGTCTTCTCGTGACCGTCTTCTTCATCGGTGGGCTCGTGCTCCTGGGGGTGGTCGCCTTTCGGGCCGTCCGGCTCTTCGACGGACGGGGTGTGCATCCCGCGGCCAGGCCCGACCCCGCGCTCGAGCTGTTGAGGCACCGCTTCGCTGCCGGTGAGATCGACCAGGAGGAGTTCGAGGGGCGCCGCAAGCTTCTGCAGCCGGAGGAGGGCCCGTGAGCAGCCGGGTGCTGGGCATGATCGGGCTTGGGTTGCTCATCGTTGCCGCGCTCATGGCCGCGGCCACCCCCCTGGTGGCGGGCGCCGTGGGAACGCCCGCGAGCCCGGCCCGCAGAGCCCCGGAGATCGAGCCGGGCGGCTCGCCCGGGCAGGGGCCGGCGCCGGCCGGACCGGGCCGCCCGCGGTTCGGCGGTGACGGGTTGAACTATCAGTAGCGACCAGGAGCGAGCCCGCTGCCCCGGGCTCCACGCCGGCCGCGGTCGTGCCCCTGGCGTGGGGCGTGACCCTGGAGACGGTGGCGCGTTAGGGAATCATGAGAGGACTCCTGGCGGGCCTCGCCTTGGTCGCGCTGGCCGCCTGCGGGAGCGTGTCCGGGGGCTCTCCCCCGCGCGCACGAGGCCTGGTCACCGGCCACCTCTACTCCTGGCCGACCTGCCCGGTCGAAAGTCTCGCCAGCCCCTGTCCGCCCCGTCCGGTGCCGAACACCCGGATCGAGTTCCGGCCGGAGAAGGGCGGGGGCGTCGTCGTCACGACGACGGACGGCCTCGGCGGCTACCGCGTGCGGCTGGCCCCCGGCACCTACCTGGCCAGCGTCGAGCTGGCCCGGCCCATGCTCGGCGGCCGGAAGGTCTTCCGGGTCTCGGCCACGGAGCACGTCGTGGAGGACCTCACGGTCGACTCGGGGATCCGCTGAATAGCCACGCGACCTGCGGACGCCGGGGCGGGCGGGTCGCCGCGCTTCTCAGGGCACCAGGTTGATGAGGCGGTCGGGCACGTGCACCACCTTGCGCGGGCGCGCCGGGTCGCCACCGTCCGCGCCCAGCGAGCGCCTCACCTTCTCGCTCCGCAGCGCCAACTCGAGCGCCTGGCCCTCGGCGAGGCCGGCGGGCACCCTCAGCCGGTCTCGGACCCGCCCCGAGACCTGCACGACCAGCGTCACATCCCGCTCCACCGCGATGTCGGCCGAGGCCGCCGGCCAGGGCGCGTCCGCGCAGAGGCCGCCCCCGCCCAGCCGCTCCCAGAGCTCCTCCGAGAGGTGGGGCGCCATCGGGTTCAAGAGCAGCACCAGGGTCCTGGTCGCCTCGGACCATTCCTCGCCCCGCGCGCCGCCCGCCTCCAGGTGATCCTGCATGGCGTTCCCGAGCTCCATGAGGGCGGAGACGGCTGTGTTGAAGCGGAAGCCCTCGTAGTCCTGGGTGACCTTGCCGATGGCCTGGTGGACCCGCCTTCGGAGCACCTCCGGGGAGGCCGGCGGCAGCTCGGGGCGGAGCTCGAAGAACTCGGGTTCGAGGGCCAGGCGCCAGACCTTCTGCAGGAAGCGGACGACCCCCGCGATGCCCTTGTCGGACCACTCGACGTCGTCCTGCGGAGGGCCTATGAACATCTCGTACACGCGCCCCACGTCGGCGCCCACCCCCTCCACCAGGTCCTCAGGAGAGACGCCGTTGCCCTTCGACTTCGACATCACCTCGCCGAAGCGCTTCACCATGCCCTGGGTGAAGAGGCGGGTGAAGGGCTCCACGGACGACACCAGCCCCTCGTCGTGGAGCACCTTCTGGAAGAACCTCGAGTAGAGCAGGTGGAGGATGGCGTGCTCGACGCCCCCCGTGTACTGGTCGACGGGCATCCAGCGGTCGGCCAGCTGGGGGTCGAACGCCCGCTCCTGGTCGCGCGCGCTCACGTACCGGAGGAAGTACCAGGACGAGTCCATGAAGGTGTCCATGGTGTCCGTCTCGCGGCGGGCTTCGGCGCCGCAGGCCGGGCAGCGCGTCGAGTACCAACCGGGCTGCTCGGCCAGGGGCCTGTAGTCCTCCGGAAGGGCCACGGGGAGCTGGTCATGGGGGACCGGCACGATGCCGCAGGAAGGGCAGTGGACGACGGGGATCGGGCAGCCCCAGTACCTCTGGCGTGAGATGAGCCAGTCCCGGAGGCGGTACTTGACGGTCCGGAGGCCGAGGCCGCGGGCCTCGAGGGCGTCCGAGACCGCCTCCACGCCGGCCTCGGAGTCGAGCCCGCTGAAGGGGCCGCTCTCGATCATCACGCCCGGCCCCGTGAACGCCCGCTCGAGCGTGACCCGGGGCGACCCGCCGGCCGCGATCACCTCCCGGACGGGCAGCCCGAACCTCGTCGCGAACTCGAAGTCCCGCTGGTCGTGGGCGGGCACGGCCATGATGGCGCCCGTCCCGTAGCCCATGAGGACGTAGTCGGCGACCCAGATCGGTACCCGCTCGCCGCTCAGAGGGTTGATCGCGATCGCGCCCGTGTCGACACCGGTCTTGTCGCGCTCCGCCGAGAGCCGCTCGATCTCGGTGGCCCGACGCGAGGCCTCCGCGTAGGCGCGCACCTCGGCGGAGCGTTCCGGGGCGGTGACGCTGTTCACGAGCGGGTGCTCGGGCGCCAGGACCAGGAAGGTGGCGCCGTAGAGGGTGTCCGGCCGCGTCGTGTACACGCGCACCGGCCCCGCACCGCCCTCGATCGCGAAGTCGAACTCGACGCCCCGGCTGCGGCCGATCCAGTTGGACTGCATGACCCGCACCTTCTCGGGCCACTGCTCGAGCAGTGAGAGGTCGTCGAGCAGCCTCTCGGCGTAGTCCGTGATCCTGAGGAACCACTGCTCGAGGTCGCGCTTCTCGACCTCCACGTCCGGGTGGCGCCAGCAGCGCCCGCCGATGACCTGTTCGTTGGCGAGCACGGTCTTGTCGACCGGGCACCAGTTGACCGTCGCCATGTCCCGGTAGGCGAGCCCCCGGCGCAGGAAGAGCAGGAAGAGCCACTGGGTCCAGCGGTAGTAGTCGGGCTCGCAGGTGGTGACCTCCCGGTCCCAGTCGTAGAGGATGCCCACCATCTCGATCTCCCGCCGCGCCGTCTCTATGTTGTCGCGCGTCCACCGCGCGGGATGGATGCCCCGCTTGATGGCGGCGTTCTCGGCGGGCAGGCCGAAGGCGTCCCACCCGAAGGGGTGGAGGACCTCGAAGCCCTGCATGCGCTTGAGCCTGGCCAGGACGTCCCCGATGACGTAGTTGCGCAGGTGGCCGACGGTGAGGTCGCCCGAGGGGTAGGGGTACATGACGAGGTCGTAGTACTTGGGCCGGGGGGAGTCGTCCAGGGCGCGCATGACGCCGCGCTCGCGCCAGATCCTCTGCCACTTGGGCTCGATCTCCTGCGGCACGTGGCCGCGGCGCGCGCTCGAGGCCATGGTCAAGGGCGGGTCCGGCCGGCCCTTTGCGCCCGCGGCGCCGGGCGGGCATCCCTCAGGGGGCGGACCGGCGCGCCGCAAAGTCCCCGGCCCGGGCGCTTCCTAATGGCGACCCTTGGGTCGGCTCGCCTCCGCGCTATCGGCGAGGGCGTCGAAGACCCAGTAGACCGCGAAGAGGGCGGCGGAGAGGACGCCCAGCACCACGGCGACGGGGATGTACCAGCCCGGCCAGGACACCCGTCGATTCTAAAGGAGCGGTCCGGCGGGGGACCGGGCGCCGCCGCCCGGGCTGCGCGCGCTCAGGCCGGGCGCGCGCTGCCACCGGGCCGGGGACCCAACCGCCGGAGGCCGGCGGCCTCGTGGCCCACGATGGCGGCCAGCACCAGCGCCGCCCCGGCGCCCTGGGCGGCGTCCAAACGCTGGCCCGCCAGGAGGACGGCGAAGAGGAGCGCCCAGGCCGGCTCCAGGCTCAGGATGAGGGCCGTCCGGCTCGGGGAGAGGTGCGTCTGCGCCCAGGTCTGGGCGAAGAAGGCGAGCGCGCTGGCGAGGACGCCCGTGACCAGGATCGCGAACCACACGCCCCCGCCCGGAACGCGGATCTGGGTCGAGCCCAGGGCGGAGAAGACGACGGCCGCGGTGCCCATCTGCACCATGGCCAGCTGGGCCGGAGGCAGGCCCGGCGCCCACCTTCCCAGGAGCACGATCTGGAGGGCGAAGCACAGGGCGGCGGCCACCACGAGCCCGTCGCCGAGGGCGGAGCCGCCCCCTGCCCCGCCCGTCAAGAGCGCGGTGCCCGCCAGCGCCAACACCACGGCCACGCCCGTCCGGGGCGGCACGGCACGGCCCAGCGCGAGCTCCAGGAGTGGCGTGAAGACGACGAAGAGCCCGGTCAAAAGGCCCGCCACGCCCGGGCTGGTGAGCGCCAGGCCGACGGTCTGCGTAAGGTACCCCGCCGCGACCGTGAGTCCGATCAGGGCCCCCACGCGCAGGACCCGGGCGGAAGGGCGCCGGCGCACGGCCAGGGCGAGGACGGCCAGGGCGACCGCGAACCTGATGGCGAGGAAGGGGACGGTCGGGTACTGTGAGATGGCCTCCTTGACGAGCACGAAGGTCCATCCCCAGACGGCGGTCACCGCCACCAGCAGAAGGACGTAGATCAATGGAGCACCTCTTCGCCCCCTGGCGGATGGAGTACGTGGGCGCGGAGCCGGAACCGGGCTGCCTTTTCTGCCGCGTGCTGGCCGCGCCCGCCACCGAGGACCGCCGCCATCTCGTGGTCTGGAGGCCGCCCGGCGCCATCGTGCTCCTCAACCGCTTTCCCTACAACAGCGGCCACGTCCTGGTCGCGGCCGCCGCCCACCTGGCCAGCCCGGCCGAGATGGACGACGTCCAGGCGCTGGCGCTCATGCGGGCGCTGGCCGCCTCCTTGAGGACGCTCGAGAAAGAGATGGCCCCGCAGGGTTTCAACGTGGGCGCCAACCTCGGACGCACGGCGGGCGCCGGCATCCCCGACCACTTTCACCTGCACGTCGTGCCGAGATGGGACGGGGACACCAACTTCATGCCCGTCCTGGCCGAGGCCAAGGTCGTCAACGAGCACCTGGAGCGCACCTGGGAGCGCCTTTCCGCCGCCTTCCGGGAGTGAGGGGCCAGCCGAGGGATCAGCCGAGGGCCCTGACCTTGATGTTCTCCACGTGCTGCACCATGGCCTCGCGGGCGGCGGCGGGGTCGCGCCTCCTCATCGCCTCCAGGATCCTTTCGTGCTCGAGAGAGGACTCGCGCGCGCTGGGATGGCCGACGCCCGAGTACTGCAGGCGGCGCACGTCCGTGTAGAGCTTCTCGAACATGTCGAGCAGCCGCCGGCTGCCGCTCGCGCGCGCGATGAGGCCGTGGAAGGCGTGCGCATAGTGGTCGTAGTCGAGGCTCATGCCCGAGGTGTCCGCGGGCGGCTGGAGGGCCTGGAGCGCGGCCAGCTCCTGGGCGCCCATCCTCTCCGCGGCCAGCTCGGCGGCGGCGCCCTCCACCATCTGGCGAAGGTAGAAGATCTCGTTGAACTCCGAGAAATCGATGGCGCGCACGATGTAGCCTTTGTAGGGGAGCGACTCCACGAGGCCTTCGCGCTGCAGCTGGCTGAGGGCTTCGCGAACGGGCGTCTTGGAGACCTCGTAGCGGTCGGCGAGCAGGCGCAGCTGGATGACCGTCCCCGCCGCCAGGTGCCCCTGCACGATGTCGTCGAGGATGCGGTCGCGGACCTGGTTCACGAGCGTCCCGTTGCGCTCTCCGCGCTCTTTCCGGCCGTCCCGCCGGGGCCGTGGGGCGGCCACGTCGAGCGCCATGCCGTCCGGGGTCAGACTCACCTCCCCTGCCTCCAAGTCAGGTCAGGAGGGGAGAGCCGCCGCTCGGGGGGCGGGCGCCCCCACCCCCAGCGTCTCCAGCGTGACCTCGATGGTGGCCTGGTTGCTGGTCACCACCGGGACCCCCAAGCGCTCGGCCAGCGCCGGCCGCGCCGCCAGCGCCCGGAAGTTTGTGCAGGAGACGAAAAGGAGGTCGAAGGCGAGCCCGGTGAGGCGCGCCAGGGCGTATTCGACGATCTCTTCGGGGGGCACGGAGGCGATCTTGAAGTTCTCGCTCAGGCCCATCCCGGCCAGGGCCACGACTTCGACGCCGCGGCGCTCGATGCTCGCCCCGATGCCCACGTTGAGCTCGTCGAGGTAGGGGGTCAGGATGGCCACGCGGCGGGCGCGGCTGCGCTCCACCAGCCTGCCCGCGGCGTCGTTTGTGCTGACCACGGGGCAGCCGCAGCTATCGGCCATGCGCGCGATCAGGTCCTGCTCGGCCTCCTGGCCGATGAGGGCGCCGGCGCTCGTGCACGCGAACGCGACCACGTGCGGGCGCATGCTGGCGATGTCCTCGACGGCCTGGGGTAGGTGCTTCTCGAGCATCGCGCGCTCGCCCGCGACGGTCGTCTCCACGAGGTGCATGCGCGCCGAGTGGACGGTCACGTCGGCCGGCCGGAGCGACTGGAAGTCGGGCTCGACGACGGTGTTCGACGAGGGCACGATGACGCCCACGCGCCGCAGCGCATCAGTTCGGGTCACGGTATCCTCCGCGTGACGGGCTCGGGGACCGCCGAAGCGGTCGTCCGGTGCGCGGCGCGCACCGGAATCCCCCACTAGAATATCGCTAAAATAACATCGCCGGAGGGCAGGGGCAACGGGGGTTTCGCGCCCGCCCGGCCCTGCCTTGGGCGGTCCTCGGATCTGGCGCCGGAGGCCGGCGACCTGGGGCGATGGAGGTCGTGATGGCGGAGCGGTCGACGCGGTTCGGGGTCGCTCTCAAGAACTTCACCACCTCGGCCGAGATCCCCGACATGGACGGGATCCGGGACTACACGGTCGAGGCCGAGCGCCTGGGCTTCACGTCGGCCTGGGTCTGGGACCACATCCTGCTCGGCACTAGGCGGCCCTTCCCGTTCCTGGAGTCGCTCTCCACGCTGGCCGCGCTGGCCCCCAGCACGAGGGCCATCTCCCTCGGCACCGGCGTCCTCGTGCCCCCCCTCAGGAACCCCGTCGTGCTCGCCAAGGTGCTCTCCAGCGTCGACCACATCAGCAAGGGCCGGCTCGTCGTGGGCATTGCCGCGGGCTGGTACGAGAAGGAGTTCGAGGCCTGCGGCGTGCCCTACTCGGAGCGGGGCCGCGTCTTCGTCGAGAGCGTCGAGATCATGAGGCGCTTCTGGTCCGAGGAGGCCGTCGAAGGCGCCGTGGGGCGGTACGTCTTCAAGCGTGCCTCCATGCTGCCCAAGCCCTACCAGCGACCCGGCCCCCCGCTCCTCTTCGGCGGCTACGTGGACGCCGTGCTGAGGCGCGTGGGACGGCTCGCCGACGGCTGGCTCACCTACTTCTACACGCCGGAGAGCTTCGCTCGCTCGTGGGCCCGGATCCGCGCCTACGCCCAGGAGGCGGGGCGGGACCCCGACACGCTGAGGAACGTCAACCAGCTCCCCATCTGCGTCGCCTCCAGTTTCGAGGAGGCGGACCGCCGCGTGCGCGCCTTCGTGGCCGACTACTTCGACGTCGCCCCCTGGAGCGAGTCGAACGTGGAGAGCTCGATCCGGGGCCGTCCGGAGGACTGCGCCCGGCAGCTCCAGGCCCAGATCGACGCCGGCGTGGAGCACCTTGTGCTGGTGCCCTGCGACTACTCGACCGAACAGCTGCGCGCGATCGCGGGCGAGGTCTTGCCCCTCCTCCAGGCCGCCCGCGACGAGGTCGCCCCTTGATCGACTTCGTCGAGGCGCGCCGGCGCCTGGAGGCGAAGGACCGGTCGATGCGGGACAAAAGGGCCACGCTGCCGGAGGCGGCGGCGCTGATCCGGGACGGGGACCTGGTCGCCGCCGGGGGCTGCCTCTACTCGCGTACGCCCATGGCCCTTTTGCGCGAGGTCTTGAAGCGCCGGCCCTCCGGCGTCACCCTGGCCCGCAACCTAATGTGCTTCGAGGCCGAGCTCTACGTGGTCGCCGGCTGCACCTCCGAGATGGTCACCAGCTGGATGGGGATCGGGCTCCCCTGGGGCATCTCCCCCATCTTGAGGCGGTATGTGGAGTCGGGGCGTCTCCGCTTCCAGGAGTGGAGCCACCTCGCCTTCGGGCTGCGCCTGCGGGCGGCCGCCACCGGCGTCCCCTTCCTGCCCACCCTCTCCATGCTGGGCTCGGACCTCATGCGCACCTCGGGCGCCAAGACCATGACCTGCCCCTACACGGGCCGCACCCTCTGCCTGGTGCCGGCGCTCTTCCCGGACGTCGCGCTCATCCACGTCCACCGCGCCGACCGCTTCGGCAACGGTCAGATCGACGGCTATAGGCACATGGACGCCGACATGGCGGCGGCGGGGACCACGGTCATCATGAGCGCCGAGCGCATCGTCGAGCCTGACGAGATCCGCTCCCGGCGGGGCGAGACGGACATCCCCTTCTTCGCCGTGGACGCCGTCGTGGAGGCCCCGCTGGGCGCCCACCCCAACGAGTGCTACGGGCTCTACGACGCCGACATGACGCACCTCGGCGGCTACGCGGAGGCCGTGCGGCGCGACGGCGAGGACGCCGTCAGGGCCTACCTCGACCGCTACGTCTTCGGCCCGGCGGGCCTGGAGGAGTACCTCCGAAGTGCGGGCGGCGGGCGCCTCGACGGCCTTCGCGCCAGGGCCGCGGACCTGGTGCGCTGAGCGTGGCCGCCTTGGAGTTCAGCCCCGCCGAGCTGATCACCGTCACCGCCAGCCGGCTCCTCAAGGACGGCAAGGTCGTCTTCGCGGGCGTGGGCACCCCCCTGCTCGCCTCCGTGCTGGCCCGGCGCACGCACGCGCCTTCGCTCACCGTCGTGGTCGAGGGGGGCGTGATCGGGGCCGAGATCGAGGCCGGCGAGCTCCCCATCTCCACCAACGAGATGCGCGCCGGCCGGCGCGCCTTCATGCTCCCCGACATCACCGACCTCTTCCTGTTCGCCCAGCGCGGCTTCTTCGACTACGGCTTTTTGGGCGGCGCCCAGATCGACCCCTACGGGAGCGTCAACACAAGCCTGATCGGCCCCTGGGAGCGGCCCTCGGTGCGCCTGCCGGGCTCGGGGGGCGCCAACGACATCATCTCCCACTGCCGCCAGGTCTTCCTGGTCACCGTGCACGAGGCCCGCCGCTTCGTGGAGCGCCTCGACTTCGTGACCAGCCCGGGGAGGCTGGGGCCCGGGGAGGCGCGGGCCCGCGCAGGGCTCGTCTTCGGCCAGGTCACGCACGTGGTCACCGACCTCGCCCTCATGACCTTCAACCCCGAGAGCGGCCGCATGCGGGTGAGCGCCTTGCAGCCGGGCGTCGACCTCAAGCGGGTGCGAGCGATGACGGGCTTCGAGCTGGAGGGCGAGGGAGAGGTGGCCAACCTGGAGCCGCCCGGCGAGAAAGAGCTCCGGGTCCTGCGCGAGCTCGACCCGGGAGCCCGACTTTGACAACTTCTAGGGTCTGGTCGGTTCGAGTCCGATGGGTATGGTCAGACGTCCCAGGCAACCGGACCCCACGAGAAGACGCGTCGACCCGATGAGCGACACGGCGAGACGCTGAGATCCAGACACCGACGCCCGCGAGGCCCATCCTTAAGTCCAGGCCCAGTCTGGCCAGTCTCGCCAAGGGGGACTTTGCGCCTGTCGGGTGTCCTTTCGGACGAGAGGCCCGAGCGCATGACGGAGTTTGCGGTCACCACTACGATCTTGATACTGCTCGGGCCTCTGTCCTTTGTCGCCCTGAGCCGGTCGGCGCTGGCGAGGTGGCCTTTAGGCCTGCCCGCGGCGGTGGCCACTCCCCCCGCCGCCGTCTGGTTGAGCTGGCCCTCGGAGCGGCCCACTACGAGTGGCCCGCGGGCACCGCCGTCCTCATCGGCGCGCTGCTGATCGCCGACAGGGTCCTGCGGCCGATGTGGTGGCCGGCGCGTCTCTTCCTCGGGACCCTGACAGTCGCTATCGTCTGCTACCTGGCGGTCGTGATCCGCGTCACCTTCGCGGGCGGGATGCCGCTGCTCGGGGTGCTGCTGTCGACCGTGCTCCTGGCACTCGAACTCGCCGCCATGGCACTCACGCTCGCGTTCGCCTTCGAGATGGCGGACACGCTCGGTCGCGAGCGATCGGATCCCGTCCCGCCTCGCGGCTCTGAGTCCTACCGCCCACGCGTCTGCATCCAGGTTCCCGCCTACAACGAGCCGCCGGAGCTGCTTCGCACCACCCTCGAGGCCCTTGCCCACCTCGAGTACGAGGACTATGCCGTCCAGGTCGTCGTCAACAACACCACTGACGAGGCGCTCTGGCGGCCAGTGGAGCAGCTCTGCCGTGAGCTGGGTCGGCGGTTCCATTTCATCCACCTGCCCGAGTGGCCTGGCTTCAAGGCCGGCGCTCTGAACGAGGCCACCTGCCGCCTCGATCGAAAGGTCGAGATCGTGGCCATCGTTGATGCCGACTACGTGGTCGCTCGCGATTTCCTGTCCACCTGCGTGCCCTTTCTCGCCGACCAAATGGTCGCATTCGTGCAGACGCCGCAGCACTACCGCGAGTGGCGCGACTCAGGCTATCTGCGGGGGCTCTTCCACGCCTATCGCTACTTCTTCGACGTGTCCATGGTCAGTCGCGCCCGGACCAACGCCGCATCGATGAGCTTCGGCCGCAATCCCGCCTTCGCATAATCGCGTCGTGGAGTCGCAGCCGTATCGAGCCGGCTCGAAGGAGGACTTCGACCGCCTCTACGAAGGCAGCTATCAGCGGATCTTCCGAACTCTGATCACGGTCCTTCGGGATCGAGCTGCCGCGGAGGACTGAACTCAGGAGGCCTTCCTCCGGCAGATCGGCTCAACCCCCCAACGCGCTCGCTCCTGCTGGATGAACTTCACGACCTGGGCAAGCGCGGGTCGAGCTCCCGCGCGAAGAAAGCCGCCTTCAAGATCTCGTCCGCGCGCCGGAGCTCACGAACCTCCTTTTCGAGCTCGGCGATCCGGCGCTTGTCCTCCGTGGTCGTGCCCGCCCGCTGGCCACCGGCAACCTCGGCCTGGTTGACCCAGTTCCTCAG
>JBOHUY010000293.1:0-5401 GCA_050735015.1 Candidatus Dormibacterales bacterium
AGGCCCGCGCCGAGAAGGCGGCACGCTTCGCGGTGGCCGCCATCAACAGGGCCCTGGAGGGGGCCGAGGGCACGACCGCGCTCCACACCTGCTTCGGCTACGCGCACGTGGTGCACCGGCGGCCGCCCGGCTACGCGTTCTTCGAGGAGCTGGCCGGCGTCCGCGCCGACCAGATCTCGATCGAGGCCGCGCAGCCCCGCCTCGACCTCGCCACGCTCGCGGCACTGCCCGGCAAGCAGCTCGTCGTGGGGGTCTTGGACCTCGCCGACGAGAGCCCGGTCGAGGAGTTGGAGACGGTCGTGGCCAGGATCCACGCCGCGCTCGCGGCCGTCCCCCCGGAAATGCTGCTGCTGGCCCCCGACTGCGGCATGAAGTACCTGCCCCGCTGGAAGGCCTTCTCCAAGCTGAGGGTTCTGGCCGAGGCGGCGGCGCTGGTGCGGACGCACCTGCTCTAAGCCCGCGGGCGCGGCCCCGCCAGCGGGCCGCGCGCGTCTTGCCTATGAGGCCCGACCGGGGGCGGCGCGCCTGTATCTTCTCGGCGAGACCGGGACTTGAAAGCTCTCATGATCGGCGCCGCACCATGCTGACCCGGCTCATGCTCGCCTTCGGGCGGCCCTACTCGCGGCAGGTCGCCATCGTGGTCGTGCTGACGCTGGCCCAGTCCATCGCCGGCCTCTATCTCCCCACCCTGTACGCGGACATCGTCAACAACGGGCTCGCCAAGGGCGACGTCCACTACATCTGGATGACGGGCGGCGAGATGCTGGGGATCACGGTCGCCGTGGGCGCCGTCGCCATCGCGGCCGTCTACTGGGCCTCGCTGACCGCCATGGGCGTGGGCAGAGATGTCCGGGCGGCCGTCTTCGAGCGCGTGCAGTCCTTCTCCGCGCAGGAGATGAACCGGTTCGGCACCGCCTCTTTGATCACGCGCAACACCAACGACGTGCAGCAGATCCAGCTCTTCCTGCAGATCGGGCTCACGGTCATGGTGGCGGCCCCGATCATGTGCGTGGGCGGGATCATCATGGCCCTGCGCGAGGACGTCACCCTCTCGGCCCTGCTGGCCGTGATCGTGCCCCTCATGGGAGGCGTGATCGCCATCCTGCTCTCGAGGGCGGTCCCCCTCTTCCGCGCCATGCAGGCCCGCATCGACCGCATCAACCAGGTCCTACGCGAGCAGATCACGGGAGTGCGCGTCATCCGCGCCTTCATCCGCACCCGGCACGAGGCCCTCCGCTTCGGCCAGGCCAACGCCGACCTCACCTCCACCGCCCTCACGGTGAACAGGATCTTCGTGCTCGCCCTGCCCTCTTTGATGGCGATCATGAACCTGTCCAGCGTGGCCGTCCTCTGGTTCGGCGGCCACCTCGTGGACGCCGGCCAGATGCCGATCGGCAACCTGACCGCCTTCCTCAGCTACATCGTCCAGATCCTCTTCTCGGTGCTGATGGCGGTCATGATGGTCATCTTGGTGCCGCGGGCGGCGGCCAGCGCGGGCCGCCTCCACGAGGTGGTCAGCGCGAAACCCTCCATCACCGACCCCGCCCACCCGGTGACGCCCGCCCACCCGACCGGCGTGATCGAGTTCCGCGACGTCACCTTCGGCTACCCGGGCGGAGAGCGCCCGGTCCTCCACGACCTCTCCTTCCAGCTCCGGCCCGGGGAGACGACGGCCATCATCGGGGGCACCGGTGCCGGCAAGACGACGCTTGTGAACCTCATCCCCCGCTTCTTCGACGTCACCCGGGGGGCGGTGCTGGTGGACGGGGTCGACGTGCGCGAGCAGGCGCTGGAGCGGCTCTGGGGCAGGATCGGCCTCGTCCCTCAGCGCGCCCACCTCTTCCAGGGCACCGTGGCCGAGAACCTCCGCCTGGGCGACGAGGAGGCCACCGACGAGGAGCTCTGGGCGGCCCTGCGGGTGGCGCAGGCGGCCGACTTCGTGGCGGAGATGCCAGGGCAGCTGGGCGCCCCCGTCGACCAGGGCGGCACCAACGTCTCGGGGGGCCAGCGCCAGCGGCTCGCGATCGCGCGGGCGCTCGTCAAGCGCCCTTCCCTCTACCTCTTCGACGACTGCCTTTCCGCCCTCGACGCCGCCACCGACGCCAGGCTTAGGGCCGCCCTTCGGGTGGAGACGGAGGAGGCCACCGTCGTCCTCGTCGCCCAGCGCGTGAGCACGATCCTCCACGCCGACCGGATCATCGTGCTCGAGGAGGGGCGCGTGGTCGGCATGGGGACGCACCAGGGGCTCATGGCCGAGAGCGAGGCCTACAGGGAGATCGTGGCCTCCCAGCTGGGCGAGGACGCCGTCGCGTGAGCGTGAGGGCGGGAAGGCAGCGGCCGGGTGGGCCCGGATTCGGCCGTTCCGGGCTGGGGGTGCCCGTCGAGAGGTCCAAGAACGTGCGGCGCACGCTCCGGCTGCTGCTCCTGCGCCTGCGTCCGGAGTGGGCCCTGATCGCGCTGGTGGCGCTCTTGGGCTCGGCCGGCGTCGCCTTCAACGTGACCGGACCCAAGATCATTGGCAACGCCACCAACCTGATCTTCAACGGGGTGGTGGGCAGGAGTCTGCCCGCCGGTGTGTCCCAAGAGCAGGCCGAGGCCATGCTCCGGGCCCATGGCAAGGGGCAGGTGGCGGACATGCTCTCGGGGATGAGCGTGACCCCCGGCCTGGGCATCGACTTCAGCGCCCTCGGGCGGGTGCTCGCCCTGGCCGCCCTGGTCTACCTAGCGGGCTCGCTCCTGACCTGGATCCAGGGCTACGTCATGGCCGGCGTGGCGCAAAGGACCGTCTACGGCATGCGGCGCGACGTCGAGGCCAAGCTCGCCCGCCTGCCCCTCCACTACTTCGACAGCCACCCCCACGGCGACATCCTGAGCCGGGTCACCAACGACATCGACAACGTCACCACCACCCTCCAGCAGGGGCTGAGCCAGCTCATGACCTCGGCCCTGACCATCCTCGGTGTCTGCGCCATGATGTTCTGGATCAGCCCCATCCTGGCGGCCATCTCGCTGGTCACAGTGCCCCTCTCGTTCGCCGTCACGATCCTGGTCGCGCGGCGCTCCCAGCGCGAGTTCGCGGCCCAGTGGAAGTGGACGGGCATCCTCAACGGGCACGTGGAGGAGACTCACACCGGCCACGCCCTGGTCCAGGTCTTCGGGCGCCGCGGCCGCGCCATCGAGGACTTCCGGCGCCAGAACGGCGAGCTCTACGAGGCCAGCTTCCGGGCCCAGTTCCTCTCCGGGATCATCCAGCCCGCCATGCAGCTGCTCTCCAACCTCAACTACGTCGCCGTCGCCGTCCTGGGCGGCTACCGCGTCGTCTCCGGGGCCATGACCCTGGGCGACGTGCAGGCCTTCATCCAGTACTCGCGCCAGTTCTCGATGCCGATCGCCCAGGTCGCCAGCCAGATGAACCTCCTGCAGTCAGGCCTCGCCTCCGCGGAGCGCGTCTTCGAGCTCCTCGACGCCGAGGAGGAGGCGCCCGACGCGGGCCTGGCCGGCCTCGCCGCGCCGTCGGGCCGGGTAGCGCTCGAGGACGTCTCCTTCCGGTACCAGCCCGAGACCCCGCTCATCGCGGACTTCACGCTCGCGGTCGAGCCCGGCCAGACGATCGCGATCGTGGGCCCCACCGGCGCCGGCAAGACCACGGTCGTCAACCTCCTCATGCGCTTCTACGAGATCGATTCGGGGAGGATCCTCCTGGACGGGGTGGACGCCCGCTCGCTCACGCGCGACGCCGTGCGGGGGGCTTTCGGGATGGTGCTCCAGGACACCTGGCTCTTCGCCGGCACCATCCGTGAGAACATCGCCTACGGGCGGGAGGGGGCGAGCCCCGAGGACGTCGTGGCGGCCGCTGAGGCTGCCTACGTCGACCACTTCGTGCGCACCCTCCCGGACGGCTACGAGACCAAGCTCGACGAGGAGGCGTCCAACATCTCCTCGGGGCAAAAGCAGCTGCTGACCATCGCCCGAGCCTTCCTGGCGGACCCTCCCATCCTCATCCTGGACGAGGCCACCAGCAACGTGGACACGAGGACCGAGGTCTTGGTGCAGCGAGCCATGGCCCGGCTCCGGCACGGCCGGACCGCCTTCGTCATCGCCCACAGGCTGTCCACCATCCGCAACGCCGACAGCATCGTGGTCATGGACGCCGGCCGCATCGTGGAGCAGGGCGACCACGAGGAGCTGCTGCGAAGGCAGGGCTTCTACTACAGGCTCTACAACAGCCAGTTCACCGAGGCGATGGCGGAAGCCGGCTGAGGCGCCGGCGGGCCCGCCCGGCCGTCGGCGATGAGGTCCTGACCTCGGCCAGGCCGGGGAGGAGGGCGGTCCCGGCCGCGACCTCCTGGCTCGCCCGGAGCCGGGGCGCCATCGCCCCACCGGTGGCGCCCGGTGCGACGACGGCGACCGCGCCCGTCAGCAGGGCAGGGGCCCGGCCAGGTGCTTCAGGACCTCCCGCGCGTTGCGGTCGGGTGGGAAGACCGGGTAGAAGACCTTGGTGATGCGCCCCCCCTCGGCCACGAAGGTGAGGCGCTTGTAGAGCGTCCGCCCGGCCACCTCGAAGACGGGCAGCCCGAGCGCGTCCCGCAGGCGCAGTCCCGGGTCGGCGACGACCGGGTAAGGCATCCCCTCCCTCTCGGCGAACTCGACCTGCTCGTCCAGGCTCTGGGCGGAGAGGCCGGCCACGCGGGCGCCCAGCCCGGCCAGCTCGCCGGCGTGGTCGCGGAAGGCGCAGGACTGCGGCGTACATCCGCGCGCGCCCGGGATGGCGTCCCAGCCCGGGGGCGAGGGTACCCCGGGCCGCCCCGTCCGGGGATAGACGTAGACGACCGCGCGCACGCGGCAGTGTGCCTGGAGTTGGAACCGGCCCCGGGAGGAATCCAGCTCCAGGTCCGGCACCCGCATCCCGGTCAGGTGGTCGGCACCGCCGTCGTCGGGGGGCACGGGGAGGCCGGGTGGCAGCACCTGAGGGTCCTGGCTAGGCACCGGGGGCTCCTCCGTCGGCACTTCAGGCGCCGGGTGCGCGCGCGGGCGGTGGCGGGGAGCCCGGCGATGTCATGGGGAGCGCTGCAGGAGCTCCCGCAGCTGCCCGACCGAGATGTTGCCGCCGCTCAGGACGAGAGCGACGCGCCTGCCGGCGAGCCTGTCGCGGAGCTTGACGGCGGCCGCCAGGGGGGCGGCGCCGGCGGCCTCGACCAGGTTCCGGGTGCCGTCGATCATGCTGACGGCGGCCGCGCGGATCTCGTCGTCGTCGACGAGCACGAAGGTGTCCAGCATGCGCCAGAGGATGCGCTGGGGCAGCTCGAAACCGACTCTGGTCGCGAGCCCCGCGGCGAACGTCTCCATCCGGTCCTCGAGCACCCGTCGCGCCCGCCCCGACCTGTAGGCGGCGGGCGCGGCC
>JBOHUY010000294.1:0-4645 GCA_050735015.1 Candidatus Dormibacterales bacterium
TGTGCGCCAAGATGATCGTGAACTCGAACGTGGCCAAGGTCTACTACAGGACGGCGTACCGTGAGCCGGCCGGGGTCGCGGTCCTCGAGCAGGGCGGGGTCGAGGTCCACCTCTACGACCGCTGGCGCGATCGCTGGCGCTGATCGCCGCCTGACAGCGCCCGGCACCCGGGGGGCGGTCGGCGCGAGGGGGGCCCCCCTACTCTTCCACGATCAGCCAGCCGCCGCTCGCCTCCACGACCCGGGGCCGGACGATCGGGACCCTCCGCCGCCGCCGGGCCTTCCCGATCAGCCTGGAGGAGTCATCCTCACCGGCCACCGACTCCAGGATCCGGCGCGTGGCGTGAACGAGGCTGAGGCGGGGGTCGCCGAGCGCTTCGACGGGCCGCGCCCAGAGCCAGTCGACGATCTCCGCCGGCCCCGGCACGACCTCTTGCCTGGAAGGCATCCGGGCCAAGAAGAAGTGCGTGTCGAACCGTCGCACTATGCGCTCGGGGGTGATCCAGCGGGTGAGGGGGACCAGGCGCCCCGGGGACAGCTCGACCCCCTCGTCCGCCAGGGCGGCCCTCCATCCGGTCCCGGCCGCGAGCCGCTCGCGCAGCCTGGCCGAGTGCGTTGGCCCGGCCGGTCCCCGCGAGGTGCGCCCGATCAGAACGCCGACCTCTTCGAACACCTCGCGCAGCGCCGCGGCGCGAAGAGGGTCCTCGAAGGCGAGGTCCTCGGGATGCACGCTCCCGCCCGGGAAGACGTGCGCGCCGGGCGCGAAGTCGACATCGCGGGGGCGCCGCACGAGGAGCACCCGCCAGGGCGAGCGTCCGCGCAGGAGGAGGACGCTCGAGGAGGGCCGTGGTTGGACGGGATCGCCCTCGTTGATCATCCCGGCCAGCCCGGGCGGGATGGCCCTCATCGGCCCAGTGTAGGGAGGGCCGGTCCCCGCCACGGTCGATCGCGGGCGATGGATCTCCTGGTCAGCTTCACGCACCCGCTCGGGCGCGAGGAGGCGGGGCACGGCATCACGGGCAACTGCGGTGGCACCCGGGTCCATCCTCCGGGAGAGCGGATCGTGGCACGCGGGCGGCAGCGGGACCCGGAGCCCATGGCGGGGGCTTCGTCGTCGCACGTGAGCTCCCGGCAGGTGGCTTCGGGAGCCTCAGGAGGTGGCCTCCGTGGTCGCCTTCATGTGTTCAGGGCCAGCCAACTGGGCGAATGCGGCTTCCTGGAGGGTGGCCGGGGCGCGGCCGCAACATCGGAGCTCACCGCGCCCGGATTCGGTCAACCGCCGAAGGCGAGGACCGGGTGCGCCCCCAGCTGTCCGAGCAGGAAGAGGAAGGCGGGGAATAGGCCCAGCAGCACCGAGAGCACGCCGGAGATCACTACGGCGCCCATGGGCCCGGCGCCGGCCGCGATGGGAAGGGCCCGGGGCGCCGGCGTCCAGACGTGGCGCAGGACCCGCAGGTAGTAGTAGACGGAGATCACGCTGGTCAGGACCGCGATCACCACCAGCCACGTGTATCCGGCCTGGACGCCGGCCTGGAAGATGAAGAACTTCCCGATGAACCCGACCGTCGGCGGGAAACCCGCCAGCGAGAGCATGAAGACCGTCATGAGGACGCCCAGGACCGGGCGGCGATAGCCGAGCCCGTCGAGGTCGGAGAGGCGGTCGCGTTCGACGCCGTTGCCGGCCGCGATGGAGACGACGGCGAACGCGCCGAAGTTCATGAACATGTAGGAGAAGAGGTAGAAGAGCACTGCGGCGATGCCGCCCGTGCCGCCCGCCAGCACCCCGATGAGGACGTAGCCGGCGTGGGCGATGCCCGAGTACGCCAGCAGGCGCTTGGCGCCCGTCTGGACGATCGCCATCAGGTTCCCGACCAGCATGCTGGCCGCGGCCACGAAAGCCAGAAGCGCCTGCCACTCGATGCCCAGGTGCGGGAGCCCCGAGTTGAAGACCCTGATGATCATCGCGAAGGCGGCCGCCTTGGTGCCGACGGACATGAAGGCCGTGACGGGCGTGGGGGCGCCCTCGTAGACGTCGGGGGTCCACATGTGGAAGGGGACGCCCGAGACCTTGTAGGCGAATCCCACCCCCATCAGCGTGATGCCGAGGATGAGGAGCGGATCGCCGACCTGGCCCGTCCCCACGCGGTGCGATATCGCGCTTAGGAGGGTGCTGCCGGTGGCGCCGTACGTGAGCGCCATCCCGTAGAGGACGAACGCGCTCCCGAACCCCCCCACCATCAGGTACTTGAGGGAGGACTCCTGGGAACGCGTGTCGTTGCGCGCGTAGCCGCAGGACACGTAGAGGGCGACGCTGAAGAGCTCCAGGCCCAAGAAGACGGTCACGAGGGAGGTCGCGGCGGCAAGCACCATCATGCCGGTCACGGCGGCCAGCAGCAGCACGTGGTATTCCGACTCCATGAAGCCCTTCTTGGCGAGGTAGGGCCGGGAGAGGAAGAGGGCCAGCAACCCCAACACGGAGAAGAGGACTTCGAAGAAGGTGGCGAAGGTGTCGCCCGTGGCGTAGCCGGAGTACGCGGAGCCGCCCTGGCCGCTGTGCCAGAGAAGGCAGGCCACGGCCAGCGAGGCGAGAAGGCCGATGACCGCGATGGCGGCCACGCCCGTGTCCCGTCGCCGGGAGGGCAGCAGGAGGTCCGCCACCAGCGCCACCAGGAGGGTGGCCGAGACGACGGCGATGGGCCCGATCTGCGTCAGGTCGTGCAGTGCCCGACCGGGCCCGTAGTGGATCAGCTCGGGGTCGACCGCGGTCAGGATGGCGCTCATCACCGCCACGGCATGACCTGTCCCAATGCGGGCAGGGCTCTTGTGAGAACGAAGGGGTAGAGGCCGAGCACGAACATGAGCGCCACCAGGGGTGCGATCAGACCCAACTCACGGCGCGCGATGTCGACCACCCCCTCACCGGAGGGAACCGTCTTCGGTCCCTGCATGGAGCCCTGGAAGAGCCGGAGCATGTAGACGGGGGCCGCGATCAGCCCGAACGTTCCCACGATGGCGATCGCGAAGTCGTAGCGCCAGGCGCCGAGCAGTGTCATGAACTCGCCCACGAAGCTATTGAGGCCTGGCAGCCCGAGGGCGGCCAGGGTCACGACCACGAAGATGCCGGCCATGACCGGCATGCGCCGGGCGAGGCCCGCGAGGGCGCGCCTGTCGCGCGTGCCCGTGCGGGCCGCGATCCAGGCCACGATCAAGAAGAGCGCGGGCACGATGATCCCGTGATTGACCATCTGCACGATGGCGCCCTCTTGTCCCTGGGCGTTGAAGGCGAAGATGCCGAGCACGATGAAGCCCATGTGGCTGATGCTCGAGTACGCGACCAGGGCCTTCATATCCCGCTGGGCGATCGCCAGCAGGGCACCCCAGACGATGCCGATGACGGCCAGGACGGGGACCACCGAGGTCCAGTTCCACCACAGCGTGGGGTGCGGGAAGAGCGGAAGGACCACCCGCAGGAACCCATAGGCCCCGGTCTTGGCCATCACCCCCGCGAAGGCCAGCAGCATGGGCGTGGGGGCCGCCATGTAAGCGTCGGGAAGCCACGTGTGGAGAGGCCAGATGGGCACCTTGATGGCGAAGGCGATCCCGAACAGGAAGAAGAGGGCGAACTGGATCTCCGGCGAGGGGTGGTGGGATGCGAGGTAGGGGAGGTCGAGGCTGCGGGCGCCGGTCGCCGCGTACTCGCTTACGACCCCGACCAGCATCAAGAGCGAGCCCACGAGCGTGAAGAGGACGAACTTGATGGCGGCCCGCTGCGGCCGGTCGCCTTCCCCCCAGCTCCAGATCATGAAGTAGGCGGGTACGAGCATGGCCTCCCAGAAGACGTAGAAGAGGAGGAGGTCGGTGCTCATGAAGAGGCCGGCCATGCCCGCCTCCATGAGCAGGAGGAGGCCGATGAATACGCTCAGACGGGCTGTCCGGGCAGGGGTCGCGAGCACGGACACGAGCCCGATGAAGGCGTTGAGGACGACCATCCACAGGCTGATCCCGTCCACGCCCAGCAGGTAGTGGGCGTGGAACTGAGGGATCCAGGGCAGGCTCTCCTGGAACTGGTAGCCGCGGGCGCCGACGTCGAAGGAGAAGGCAAGATAGGCGGCCAGGCCCAGCGTGGCCACGGCCGCCCCCACCCCCAGGTACCGGGCCGCGCGGCGGTCGCGGACCAGCATGCACGCCGCGCCCGCGACCGCCGGCAGCAGCCAGAGTGCGGTCAGCATCAGGCGAAGGCCCGGGCCAGGATGATCAGGATGGCGACCACGGCGCCGGCCGTGAAGACCAGCACGTAGTTGCGGAAGTAGCCGCTCTGGGTCAGGGTGAGACTGCCCGCCGACCCCTCGGCGACAGCCCCCACCCCGTTCACAGCCCCGTCGATGAGAGGCTTGTCGACCCAGCGCTCGCTGCCCGCCGCCGCCATGTCCAGCGGGCGGACGAAGGCGGCGTCGTAGGCCTCGTCAACGTAGTATTTGCGCTCCAAAAGCCGCTGCACCGCGCCGAAGCGGTGCCAGGTATCCGGGCGCCACCAGCCCTGGCGCACCTGCACATAGAAGTAGTAGGCGAGCCAGAAGCTCGCCCCCGAGAGAAGCACGGTGGCCGCCGTGGGGATGTATTCGAAGCCCCGAGCCTGCCAGCCCAGG
>JBOHUY010000295.1:0-7056 GCA_050735015.1 Candidatus Dormibacterales bacterium
GCGCCGGAGGCGCTCGACACCACCGGCGCCCGGCGCCGGCGCGTGGCCGTGGTCCGCCGCCGGCGGGTGGTGGTCGTGGTGCGGCGGCGGCGCGTCGTGGAACCGCTGTCGATGGCCCTCTGGACACGACGCTGGATGCTGCGCAGACCCCGCTCCACGGTGGTGCCGCTGGCCGCCGTCCCGCGTGCGCCCAGGCGGTCCACCTGCCGCCTCAACTTGCGGTTCTCCTTGATCAGCTGGTCAACCATCTGGTTCAGGTTCTCCACCAGCTCGGGGCCGCGCAGGCGGCGCCGCCGGGTGGCGCCGGTGGCTCGCGTTCCGGTGCCGGCCGCGGTGGCACGGCGGGTACGCCGCCGTCGGGGGGTAACGGTGGGGGTCTCGTCCGCCATGTCTGCTCCTCTTCAATGATGAAGGATGGGGGCTTCGGCCGCAGTATAGCGTCACGCCGCGCGCGGCGAGTGCGCGCGAGATTGTGGCGCGAATCAGGCCGCCACGGCCGCGCCGCGCCGGACCAGGCTCTTGAGCCCTTCGCGCGCCAGTTCGTGCGCCGGATTCGCCTTGCGGTTGACATAGCGCACGACGCGGTGACCGTGCCGGCATCGCTGGCGGACTTCGCTCAGCGCCGTCCGGAACGTGTCGCTGGTGGGCATCCGGCTGCGCACCACCGGCGCGCAGTCGGTGCGGACGATCACGCGGTGCCCGGGCCATCGCGCGATGGCGAGCTCCAGCGCGGCGGCGCAGACGTGGGCCTCGAGTTGGGCGGAGCCTCCCGCGTGCGCGAAGCCGAAGGACTCCGTGTAGAGCAACCGGCCCCGCGCGAAGGCCGCGACGCCACAGCCGGCCCGGCCCTGACGGTCCAGCGCGGCGTCGACGTAGATCACGACGCACTCGCGCTGGCCCACATCGCCTCCCGCCAAAGCTGGCCCGACAATAACAGCATGTGGGGGCCCTGTCGAGCCCGGTGCGCAACATGTCGGGGCTGAGAGCCCGACGAGTGGGCCAGCGGTCAGGCCGGCGGCGGTTCGGCTCCCATGGCGTGGTAGCCGCCGTCGACGTGGATGACCTCCCCGGTCGTGCCCGGCATGAGGTCGGAGAGCAGCGCGCAGGCCGTGAGCGCGATCGCCCCGGGGTCTTTGGAGTCCCATCCCAGGGGCGCGCGGAGGCCCCATCTCTTCTCCACCAGGTCGAACCCGGGCACGCCCCGCGCGGCGATCGTCCTGACCGGACCGGCCGCGATCCCATTGACCCTGATCCGGTGCCGCCCCAGGTCGCGCGCGAGGTACCGCACGATGGCCTCGAGGGCGGCCTTGGAGACCCCCATCCAGTCGTAGGAAGGCCAGGCCTGGGTGGAGTTGTCGAAGTCCAGCGTGACGAGGGAACCACCCGACTCGCTCATGAGCGGGAGCAGGGCCACGGCGAGTTCCTTGAGCGAGAAAGCGCTGATCCGGAACGCGCTCGCCGCGCTCTCCCAGGGCGTGCTCAGGAAGTTGCCCCCGAGTGCGTCCTCGGGCGCGTAGGCGATGGCGTGGAGGGCGCCGTCCACCCTTCCCCACATGCTCTTTAACTGCGCGGTGAGCGCCGTGAAGTCCTCGGGGCGGCTGACGTCCAGCTCCAGCACCGGCGGTACCGGACGCATCCTGCGCGCCGCCATTTGCGTGATGCTCATGACCCGCCCGAAACTGGTCAGCGCGATCTCGGCGCCTTCGGCCTGGGCCGACTCCGCGACCGCGTAAGCGATGCTCTGGCGGCTCAGAACGCCGGTGATGAGGAGCCTTTTGCCCTTGAGGACGGGCATGACCTAGGGCCGCCAGGAAGGTCGGCGGGAGGCGGGAGGCGTACTCATCGGAGCGCAAAGCCTACAGGGCCTCGGGCCGGGTAGGCGCCTCACCGTCACCCGGTCGCCACCGGCGCCTGGGCGCGCGAGGACCAGTCGCTCCAGGAGCCCGCGTAGAGCCTGGCGCCGTGAAGCCCGGCCAGCTCGAGCGCGAGCAGGTCGTGGCACGCGTTGACACCCGAGCCGCAGTAGACGACCGCTTCCGGCCCCTCGCGCACGCCCAGGGCCCGGAAGCGCGCCCGCAGCCGGGCGGCCGTCAGGAAAAGGCCCTGGGGCCCCGTGTTGTCCCCCCAGAAGGCGCTGCGGGCGCCCGGGATGTGGCCGGCGCGGGGATCGACCGGTTCCACCTCGCCCCGGAAGCGCTCAGGCGCCCGCGCGTCCAGGAGCACGGCCTCAGCCCCCAGGGCGGAGACTTCCTCGTAATCGAAGTAGCGGTCCCGGTCCGGCGCGACCGCCGTCATGTCGCCGGGGGGAGGTGTCGCCTCCTCGGTGCTGAGGGGGCCGGGCCAGGCCTGTATGCCGCCGTCCAGCACCCCCGCCCGGGGGTGTCCGAACAGACCGAGGAGCCACCAGAGCCGCGCCGCCACCGAGCCCGAGGCGTCGTCGTAGGCGACCACCAGCGTCGAGTCGCCGACTCCGGCGCGCCGCATCTCCGCCTGGAACCTTCCCGCCTCCGGGAGAGGGTGGCGGCCCGGCCCCTGCCCCGTGATCGCCTCCAGGTCGACGTAGACAGCGTCCGGGATGTGTCCCGCCTCGTACGCGCGGCGTCCGGAGCGGCCGTCCAGGTACCAGCGCATGTCCACGATCCGGACCCCGTCGTCGTTCCCGTGAACGGCCAGCCAGGCGCTTTCGACCAGCGGACCCCGGGACGGGGCCCTCGCCGCGCCTTCGCTCAGGCCGGCTCTCCTTCCGCCTCGGGCCCCCCCTGCGGGGCACGCTCCCGGGCGGGCTCGCCCGCCGGCACGAGCCTTCGGTTGGCGAGCACGGCGGTCGCCACGACGCCCAGCCAGACGGCCGTGGCGCCCCCCACGTGGGCCCCGTTCACGGCCCCCACGTCGTGGAAGAGAGCGGCCGGGAAGCCGATCCCGACCTGGACCAAGAGCGCCAGGATGGTGAGCCCGGTGGCCCAGCCCAGGCCCGGCACCGATCGCCACCTCCTGAGCCCCAGGCTGAGGGTGTGCAGCAGGTACAGGCCGACCAGGCCCGCGGTCAGCCGGTGCAGCATGTTGTAGGCGTTGACGCCTCGGAAGTCGAGATGGAAGCCGCCGCCGCAGAAGGGCCAGGACTTGCACACGGCGTCGGCGTTGGAGGCCACGACCGAGGACCCGGTCAGGACCAGGAAGTAGGTCAGGACCAGCGCCAGGGTGGTCAGGCGCGCGTAGGAGGGGCCCGCGACGCCGGCCCCGGGGGGGACCGGTAGGGAGCGGAGGACGGCCGCCAGCAGGAGCCCGACGAGCGCCTCTGCGACCGCCAGGTGGACCAATACGAGAGGGCTGGCGAGGTCCCTGAAGACGACCAGACCGCCCAGGAGGCCCTCCACCACGATGGTGGCGCCCGCCGCCGACGCCAGCCACACGAGGTCCCTGCGTGTCCGCCGGAAGACAACCCAGGCGACGACGACGGTGGCGACGAGGAGGAGCCCCGTCAGGCTGCCGACCGTCCGGTGCGTGTACTCGACCACGGACTGCAGGTCTGGGTCCGGGTAGAGGTGTCCGTGGCAGAGGGGCCAGGTGCTGCCGCAGCCGAGGCCGGACCCCGAGACCCGCACCACCGCGCCCAAAGAGATCTGGCAGAACGCGAAGACGGCCGTCAGCACGGCCAGCTTCCGGAACGTCGACGCCTTGACCACGCCTGGCAGTCTAGTGTCCTCCGCCCGGCGACCGCCGCGGGGTCACGCCCTCGACGGGCTCGTCACCCGCCCAGACCGGCGAGGAAGTCGGACAGCGTGGCCTGGTCGAGCTGGCCCGGATGCACGCCCTCGACGCTTCCATCGGCGCGCACGAAGACGGTGGTCGGGAAGGCCACGAGCCGGAACTTCTCCGCCAGGCTGCCGTCCGGATCGGAGGCGACGGGGCCCGAGACGGGCACGCCGAGGCCGCTTAGAAACCTGCGGGCGCTGCCGGGGTCGTCCGCCTCGTCCACGAACAGGAAAGCGACCCGGGGGTTCCGGGCCGCGGCGCGCTGGAGCATCGGCATCTCGGTTTGGCAGGGGACGCACCAGGAGGCCCAGAAGTTGATCACGAGGGGGCGGCCACCGAACGAACCGAGGCCGTAGGAGCGGCCGTCCCAGCCCCTCACCTCGAAGCTGGGGGCTCTCCCGGCCACGCCGCTGGGCGGGAGCCCCGGCGGGGCCATGCTCCGGACCTCGTCCAGGACCTGGGGCGCCCCCCAACCCGAGCCGTGGTCGCGGAGGTCTGTCCGGCCCGCCTGGCTCAGGTACGCGCTCACGGCGGGAGCCAGGGCCGGTCCCGGGTCGGGCGTCCCCGAGAAGACCTTGACGGCGTACCCGTGGGTGTCCACCACCGCCAGACCCGAGGCGCTCGTGTCGCCCAGCCCCCGCTCCAGCCCGACCGAGTTGAGAAGCGTGGTGATGGCGGCGAGGCCGCCGGTGGCGAGAGTCCAGCCGACGCCCAGCCGCCGGGCGTACGCGCTCAACTGCGGGGGGCCGTCGTGGGCGGGGTCTGACGTCACCTCCAGGATGCGCACCGCCCGACCCAGGCGCGGCCGGAGGTCGAGGAGAAGTCCTGTCATGAGGGCGCCCGCCTCGTGGCTCCGGGTGGTGAAGGAGGCCAGCAGCGTCACCCGGCCGGCCAGGCCGGCGGTGTCGAGCGGCCTTCCGTCCTGGTCTTGGATCTGCAGCCCGGGCAGAGCGGGGAGACGGCCCGAGAGCTCCTGCAGGCCCAGGTTCACCTGCGCGGTCCCTCCGTAGGCGCCGTGCGGGAGGGGTCGGCCCGCGCCCACCCCGACGAGGACGGGCTCGACCTGGCCGGCGGTGACCTGCAGGCCGACCGGCAGCTCCGCCTTCCCCACGCGGAGGGCGTCGTAGGACCCGGCCGGAACGGTGGCGGTGGCGGCCGTGGCGTCGGCGGGCGCCGCCGGCACGAGGCCCGCGTAGGAACCCAGAGCCCGCCACCCGGAGGCCGAGTGTACGGCGATGCCGCGGAGGACGGCGCGTCCTGGGGCGGCGGAGCTGACGACGACCAGGAGCGTGCCCGTGGGCGTGGGCTGGCCCGGAAGTGAGCACGACGCCAGGCTGGCCGCCGCACCCGCGGCGGCGAGGGCGCCGAGACCCCCTCTGAACCGGGGCACGGGACGAGTCTAACCTTGAGCCCGTGCCCGCCATCGAGGTCGACGGCCTCACGCGTTCCTACGGCGACGTCCCCGCGCTGAAAGGGGTTTCCTTCGCCGTCGAGGAAGGAGAGCTGTTCGGCGTACTGGGGCCCAACGGCGCCGGCAAGACCACGCTGCTCGAGATCCTGGAGGGTCTTCGCCGGGCGGACTCGGGCCGGGCCGTGGTGGCCGGCGTGGAGGTGACGCGGGAGCCTTCGGCGGTCAAGAGGCTGATCGGGGTCCAGCTCCAGGACGCGGAGTTCTTCGACGGCCTCAGCCTGGCCGAGCTGATCGGGCTCTTCGCCAGCTTCTACGGCACGCGCGCGGACCCCGCCCAGCTGCTCGACGCGGTCGGCCTCGCCGACCGTGCCGGTGAGCGCGCCCGCCGGCTCTCGGGGGGTCAGCGCCAGCGCCTCTCTTTAGCCATCGCCCTCGTCAACCGGCCCCGGGTCCTCTTCCTGGACGAGCCCACGTCGGGCCTCGACCCGCTGGCGCGCACGCAGGTCTGGGAGATCGTGAGGAGGGCGAGGTCCGAGGGCGCCACGGTGGTCCTCACCACCCACTACATGGAGGAGGCACAGCAGCTCTGCGACAGGGTTCTCTTCTTGAACCACGGACGGATCGCCAGGCTCGACACCCCGCAGGCGTTGGGGGAACTGGACCGCGCCTTCCTGGAGGTCGCCGGTGAGTAGGACCATGGCCGTCGCCGCCCTCAAGATGCTCTACCGCAACCCCCACAACGTCCTCTGGACGCTGGCCCTCCCTCTCATCGTCCTCGTCGCCCTGGGGCTGATCGGCATCAGGCCTTCCGAGCAGGGCCGGGTCGGCCTCGCGGGAGCGGCCGACCGGCCGCTGGCGGTGCGCCTGCGGGGCGAGCTCTCGTCGACGGGGGCGGTGACGGTCACCTCCGGCGACGCCTCCGCCCTTCGGGACCGGCTCAGAGCCGGTGATTTGGACCTCGTCGCCGTCCTCTCCGCCGACGGCTCCGTGACCACCTATTACGACGCCGCCCGGGGCACCGCCGTCCGGCTCTCCGAGACGGCGCTGACGGCCGCGCTCGACCGGGCGCGGGGCGTCGACACCCCCCAGGCGGCCGTCCCCATCGAAGCCCGCCACCTGGGGTGGATCGACTTCCTGACCCCGGGCATCGTCGCCCTGGCGATCATGAACGGGAGCCTCTTCACGGTCCTCTACGGGCTCGTCCACCTGAAGCGCAGGGGCGTCCTCCGGCGCCTCATGGCCACCCCCCTGCACCCGCTCGGCTTCCTCGGCGCCTACGCCGGGGCCCGGGTCAGCCTCGCCCTCGTGCAGGCGGCGGTCATCTTCGCCGCCGGGGCCGTCCTGGGGGAGACCTGGCATGGCAACCCCCTCTACGTGCTGTCGCTCTCCGCCCTCGGCGCGGCCGCCTTCGTCGCGCTCGGGTACGGGGTGGCGGGGCTGGTCGGCAGCTTGGAGACGGCCGCCCCCGTGGCGAACGCGATTGGGCTGCCGATGCTCCTCCTGTCGGGCGCGCTCTTCCCCCGTGACGTGCTCCCGTCCTGGCTCTCGGTCCCGGCCGGTTACCTGCCCCTGTCCTTCCTCTCCGACGGCCTCAGGGCGACCGCCGAGGGCGCCGCCTCCGCGACTGTGCTGGTGTCCATCCTGGGCCTGGCCGCCTGGCTGGCCGCCTGCGCGGCGGCCTCGGTGCGCTTCTTCCGCTGGCAGGTGGACTGACCGGCCGCCCTTTTAGGGCCGCTCCTGCCAGGAGCGGTAGAGGATGACCACGGCGGACCCGATCACGATCAGGACGCCGGGCGACCAACCCAGACCGGACCCGGACGGGTCCAGCGGGGAGAGATCGACGGCGACCGCGGCCGCCGAGGAGGTGGCGCCGGTCGTCGCACCGCTCGGGG
>JBOHUY010000296.1:0-6560 GCA_050735015.1 Candidatus Dormibacterales bacterium
ATCATCGCGCGGCGGTCCCCGGGCGCCGCCATGCCCCACGGCGCGGCGCCGCCGGGCGCCCGCCACATCATCTCGAACCCGGGCCCGCCGCCGCCTCCCCGCGCCCGGCCGGGAGGCGGCCCGGTACTTGATATACCTTGTCAGGATGCCCCCCACCGGTGGCCGGCTGCAGATCCGGAGCAAGGCGGAGGCCGTGGCCGACGTCCTCCGCGACGAGATCTGGCACGGCACGCTGGCGCCGGGCACCACGCTGCGACAGCGCGACGTCGCCGAGCGCTACGGCGTCAGTCCAACGCCGGTGCGAGAGGCCCTCTCCAGGCTGGAGGCGGAAGGCTTCCTCACCGCCTCCCTGCAGCGGGGCGCGACCGTCGTCCGCCGGAGCGCCGACCGCATACGGGAGAACTTCACCATCCGGGCCACCTTGGAGGGCCTGGCGGCGGAGATGGCGACGCCCAAGCTGACGGCGGCCGATCTCGAACGCCTCACCGCGCTCAACGAGGAGATGAGGCACCGCCAGCGGATGGACGCCCGCGTGATCGAGCTCAACCGGACCTTCCACATGACCCTCTACAGGGCCAACGACCTGCCCCTTCTGCTCAACATGCTCGGCCAGCTCTGGCACGCCCTCGAGGGCGGGCCCAAGCTGGGCCGCCCGCTCGAGGAGTCGGTCCGGCAGCACCAGGAGATCCTGGAGGCGCTCGGCCGCGGTGACGCCGCCCGCGCCGCCCAGCTGACGCGCGCCCACGTCCTCTCCTCCACCCCACGACTCTCGCCGGAGCCGGCCGATTGACGTCCCCCCCGCAGCTGCGGGCCCCGGCTCTCCGACCCGGTGGGGGCCCGCCCCCGCCCGGCTCACCTTA
The DNA here is from genome assembly GCA_050735015.1 of Candidatus Dormibacterales bacterium. Lineage (GTDB taxonomy): Bacteria > Chloroflexota > Dormibacteria > Dormibacterales > Dormibacteraceae > JBOHUX01. Next base: position 861 of record JBOHUY010000296.1, read on the forward strand.
TGGACGCGCGCCTGGAGTCGGTGGTGGCCGCAGCCGAGGCGAAGCCGGCCCGGAAGACGGCGAAGCGCTCAGCCAGGGCTCCGCCCAGGACGAGCAGGCCTCCGGTCGCAGCCGCCGCGCGGCTCCGGCGCCCGGCCGTGGCCAAAAGCGCAGCGCCGGGCAGGCTGAGGCCCGCCGCCAGCATCCTCAAGGTGCTCGCCGGACGCTGCCGCAGGGGCTCCGCGTACTCGCCCAGCCGCGACTCCATGGCGACCGCGGCGGCCAGCTCGGCGGCCGTCCCCAGGACCGCCATGCGCCGGGCGGGGGCGGCGTCGCGGGGGTCGGTGAAGATGGCCGCGAAGGCGCCCGCGGAGGCGGCCGCCCCGCCCGCGAAGACGAAGGGCAGAAGCCGGCGGGCCCGGTGCCAGACGGGGACGGCCGTGTCCGTGAGCAGGACCGAGGTGTAGGTGGCCAGCGCCGGTCCCAGCGCGGCCGCCGCCCAGCCCCCCATACGTCCCAGGGGCCGCGCCAGGCCCAGCCACTCGCCCGCCGCCGCCGCCCCCGTGGCCGTTCCGAAGCCGGCCAGGATCCAGCTTCCCATGCTCATGGGGGAGGTCGGCTTGATGACGCGGAGCATGTGCAGGAAGCGCTCGGGGCGCCCGAGGTCGGAGATGAGCAGGAGAGGCGAGGCGATGGAGCCGGCCAGGGCCCCCGCCCGCGCCGAGACGGCGAGGCCGCCGTTGCCCCGGGCCCGGGCCACGGCCGCCAGCAGGCCCGAGGCGCCGGCCATGCCGCCCGCGAAGAGGTACCAGCCCACCTCCGGCTTCCACACCGGCGGTTTGAGGATGGGCTGGCCGTAATAGGTGGCGCGGCCGTTGGAGGAGGCCGTGCCGGCGGGCGCCGCGGGATGGCGGGAGCTCACCTCCGGGCGCTCCCGGCGAAGGCGCCCAGGACGCCCGCGGCCAGCGCCGCCGCCGCCGCCAGCGCGAACCCCCACATCTCCCCCAGGTCCCGGGTCGTGGAGACGGGGTCGTCGGGGAGCCTGTAGGCGCCCGGCTCGTCCATCAAGAGGAAGATCGAGCCCGCCCCCTCGATGCCGTTGTCCTCCCCCGCCAGGTAAAGGCGGGCCTCGGGGTGGCCGCCGTCGTGGAGCGCCTGTACCCGCTTGTGGGCCCGCTGCCTCATCTCCTCCAAGGGGCCGAACTGTATGGACTTGGTCGGGCAGGCGTGCGAGCAGGCGGGCTCCATGCCCACCTTGAGCCTGTCGTAGCAGAGGGTGCACTTGAAGACGCGGCCGTCGTCCTCGCGCCGGTCGATGACCCCGAAGGGACAGGCCGGGACGCAGTACCCGCACCCGTTGCAGACGTCCTCCTGGACGACCACGGTTCCGAACTCGGTCCGGAAGAGCGCGCCCGTCGGGCAGACGTCGAGGCAGGCGGCGGAGGTGCAGTGCTTGCACACGTCCGAGTTCATGAGCCAGCGCACGCCGCCGTCGGTCTTCTGCTCCACGAAAGCGACGTGGCGCCAGGCGTCGGCACCCAGGGTCATGGTGTTGTCGTAGGAATTGGCGGTGAAGCGGAGGAGGTCGCCCTCCTCGAGGTCGTGCGAGGGGACCTGGTTCCACTCCTTGCAGGCCACCTCGCAGGCCTTGCAGCCGATGCAGATGCTGCTGTCGGTGAAGAAGCCGACGCGCTCGCGGGCGCCCCCCTCCGCGCGCACGCTCGTGCCCTCCAGCGCGACGCTCAAGACGACCGCCGGCCGGGCCGGATGTCGCAGGTGGCCGCCTTGACCTCCTGGATGTGGACGTTGGGGTCGAGCACGAGCCCGAAAAGGTCGTTGGCGGAGTCCCCCTTGCTGATGCCCATGGAGCCCCAGTGGTAGGGCACCCCGACCTGGTGGACGGTGCGGCCCTCGACCTCGAGGGGGGTGACGCGGGAGGTGACCAGAACGCGCGCCTCGATCTCTGTACGGCTGGTGCTGATGGTGGCCCAGCCCCCGTTGACGAGGCCCCTTACGCGGGCCAGCTCCGGGCTCACCTCGCAGAACATGGCCGGCTGCAGTTCCGAGAGGACGGGCAGGGTGCGGGTCATCCCGCCGGCGGTGTGGTGCTCGGTCAGCCGGTAGCTGGTGATCACGAACGGAAAGCGCCCGCGGCCGCCGCCCTCGCCTGCGTTGTTGGAGGGGTTGAGGGGGTGCTCTAGCACCTGCCGGACGGGGTTCGACTGCACCTCGTAGAGGGGGTTGTCGACGACCGTCTCGTCGGGCTCGTAGTGGGTGGGGAGGGGGCCCTCCTGGAGGCCCGTGGGCGCCCACAGCCAGGCCCGGCCGTCGGCCTGCATGATGAAGGGGAGGTCCCCGGCCAGGGCGGCGTCCCCGGCCGCCTCCTCCTCCGGCTTGTAGTCCGGGCGCTTGTCGGCGGCGAAGTCGGGCGTGTCGTGGCCCTTCCACCGGCCCGCCTCGCCGTCCCACCAGACGTAGGTCTTGCGCTCGGACCAGGGCTTGCCCTCGGGATCGGCCGAGGCGCGGTTGTAGAGCAGGCGCCGGTTGGCCGGCCAGGCCCAGCCCCACTCGGGCGCCACCCAGTTCTGGTCCAGCCCCGGCTTGCGGCGGGCGGGCTGGTTCTTGTCGTCCGCGAAGCACCCGCAGTAGATCCAGCAGCCGCAGGTGGTGGAGCCGTCGTCCTTGAGCTGCTGGTAACGGCTCAGCGCCTGACCCTTGTCATCCCACCCGTTGATCTCGCGCAGCACCGCCTCGGCGGAGGGTTCGGCCAGCTCACCCCCAGTTGGGTAGTCCCACTCGAGGTTCAGGATGGGCGCGTCGCGGGGGTCGTCGGAGCCCTTCAGCTTCTCGCGGATGACCCGGCCCAGGTGGAAGTAGAACCAGAGCTCGCTGCGGCAGTCGAGGCGCGGCTCCACGGCCTTGTGGTGCCACTGGAGGAGGCGCTGCGTGTTGGTGAAGGAGCCGTCCTTCTCGACGTGCCCGGCGGCGGGCATGAAGAAGACTTCGGTCCCGATCTCTTCGGTCTTGAGCTCACCCCGTCTTATCTCCGGGGAGTCGTACCAGAAGGAGGCGGTCTCGATCTCGACGAGGTCTCTCACCACCAGCCAGTCGAGGTCGGCGAGGGCGTGGCGGTGCAGCCTCGAGTTGGCCGACCCGACGGCGGGGTTCTCGCCCACTGCGAAGAACCCTTTGACCTCCTTCTTGGTCATTCGCAGCACGCTCTGGTAGCTGGAGTCGTCGCGGTCGATGTGGGGCAGGTAGCCGAAGCCCCAGTCGTTCTCGGCCGTGGCGTGGGGCCCGAAGTAGGCCTTGAGCAGGCTGACCGTGTAGGCCTTGAGCCCGGCCCAGCCGCCCGCCCGGGGGGTGTGGCCGTCCACGTACTCGTCGAGCGTCGCGTCCTGGTGCGCGAGCGGCATCGGGATGTAGCCGGGGAGGAGGTTGTAGAGGGTGGGGATGTCGGTCGAGCCCTGGATGCTGGCGTGACCTCTCAAGGCCATGATCCCGCCCCCCGGGCGCCCGATGTTGCCCAGCAGCAGCTGGACCACGGCGGCGGTGCGGATGATCTGCACCCCGACCGTGTGCTGGGTCCACCCCACGGCGTAGCAGAAGGCGCTGGTGCGCTCGCGGCCCGAGTTGTCGCAGAGGGCCTCCGCGACCTGGAGGAACTTCTCGCGGGGCACGCCGCAGGTGCGCTCCACCATCTCCGGGGTGTAGCGGGCGTAGTGCCGCCGCAGGTGCTGGAAGACGCAGCGGGGGTCCTCCAAGGTGGGGTCGAGGGGAGGCTGGGCGGGACCCTGCTTCTGGCCCGACGGCGGCGGCTTCTGCCGCTCGCCAGCGGCCGCCACCACCTGGGGCGCGCCGCCCTCGTACCGCCACGTCGACTTGTCGTAGGACTTGGCCTCGGCGTCCCAACCCGAGAAATAGCCGTCCAGCTCCTCGGCGTCCTTGAAGCCCTTCTCGATCAGCACAGGCGCGTTGGTGTAGCGGGCCACGTACTCCCGGAACTCGCGCCGGTTGCTCAGGATGTAATTGACGATCCCGCCCAGGAACGCGATGTCGCTGCCGGCCCGGATGGGGACGTGCAGGTCAGCCTGGGCGCTGGTCCTCGTGTAGCGGGGGTCGACGTGGATGATCTTGGCCCCCTTGAGCTTGGCCTCCATCACCCACTGGAAGCCGACCGGGTGGCACTCCGCCATGTTGGAGCCCATGATCACCACGCAATCCGAGTTCTGGAGGTCCTGCTGGAAGGTGGTGGCGCCACCCCTTCCGAAGCTGGTCCCCAGACCGGGGACGGTCGAGCTGTGTCATATGCGGGCCTGATTCTCGACCTGCGTCACGCCCAGGGCCGTGTACAGCTTCTTCATGACGTAGTTCTCTTCGTTGTCGAGGGTGGCTCCTCCCAGGTGGGCGATGCCCGTCGTCCGGCGCAGCGGGAGGCCCTTCTCGTCCGCGTCCTGCCAGGTCGCGCGCCGGGTGGCGATGACGCGGTCGGCGATCATGTCCACGGCCTCGTCGAGACTCAACTCCTCCCAGGCCGTGCCGTGCGGCCGCCGATACTTGATCCGGTACTGGCGCGAGGGCGCGTAGACGTAGCTGCGCGTGGCCGCGCCCTTGGGGCAGAGGCGGCCCCGGCTGATGGGGCTGTCCACGTCCCCCTCGATCTGTGTGATGACGCCGTCCTTGACGTAGACGTCCTGGCCGCACCCGACGGCGCAGTAGGGGCAGATGGACTTGACGACGCGGTCGGCCTCCACGGTCCGCGGCCTCAGCCCGCGGTGCATCTCAGACTGCGCCGCGGCCCCCAGGCCGAGGCGGTCGGGACCCGTCAGCTGGCGGGCCACGGGCCAGTCGGCCAGGACCTTGAGCGCCCTCCGGAAGAGGGGCGCGGGCGCGCCCGGGCCGGGCGAGGGGGCCGCGTAGCGGGGGACCTGTGGCGTCCCAGGGGGCCCCAAGGGCCCACGGGGGACGGGCCTCCGGGGGGTGCCTCGAGATCCGGCGCCGGGCGATTGACTTGACATCGCCATGCCTTCCTTCATGGTAGCTCGGCCGAGGGTTGTGTTGGAGCCATCCTGGGCGAAATCCACTCCCGGACGTCGGAATGGGGGCGGGTTCGCACTCGTGCCGCGCCGCCCTGGGCAGGCCGGAGCCCACCTGCGCTTGTCGGGCACCCCGGAGTCAGGCTACGGTTCGGGCATGCCTGACGTGTTCGACGTCGTGGTCGTGGGTGGCGGCGCGGCCGGCTCCGAGGCCGCCTTCGCGATCGCGGGGCTGGAGGGCTGGCGGGGCGAGATCGGGCCCGGCCGGCGGCACCGGCTGCTGCTCGTCGAATCGAGGCACCTGGGCGGGACCTGCACGAACGAGGGCTGCGTGCCCACCAAGGCGCTCGTGCGCGCCGCCCGGGTCCTCCACCTGGCCCGCTCCTCCGCCGCCCTCGGTCTGCGCATCGAAGGGGCGGGGTTCGACTGGGAGGCGGTCACCGCCCGCATGAGCTCGGTGCGCGACCACATGCTGAGGTATGGCGCCGGGCCCTTCACGGAGGCCGGCGTGGAGGTCAGGTTCCCCGCCCAGGCCCGCCTTGCCGGGCCCGGGGCCGTGGTCGTGGACGGCTCCGCGGTGCAGGCCCGGGCGGTCGTGCTGGGGGTGGGGGTCCGCCCCGCGGTGCCGGCCATCCCGGGCGTGGCGGAAGCCGGCTTCCTGGACAACGAGGGCGCCCTCGGGCTG
>JBOHUY010000297.1:0-1763 GCA_050735015.1 Candidatus Dormibacterales bacterium
CACCCCCTCCAGCTCGGGATCCGAAGCCTCCCCGACCAAGTAGACCTGCCCCGGGTGGAGCTTCATCTCCATCCAGGAGCCGATGAGCGCCCCCTGCTCGGCCGGGGTGCCCAGCAGCCGGAACACGTTCGTGAACGACGGCGGCGGCTCGGCGCCCGAGGTCACGATGAGAGGCAGGCCGCATCCGAAGAGCACCCGTGAGATCCCCCCGAGCGCCGCTCCGGAATCCCCCGAGATGACCGCCACCACGCCCAGGTCCGTGCACGCGCGCTCGGCCGCGGCGACGGCCGCCCCGGCGGCGCCACCGTCGTCCGCCTCCAGAAGGAGCACGGGGTGCCCCAGGACGCCCCCCTTGCGGTCGGCCATGTCCACGGCCAGGCGGACGGACCGGAGGGCGCCCTGGCCGGGACCCTGGAAGGCGCCCACGACCATGATCTCGATCGGGGCGGGGGCGGGCGCGGGGGCGCCGCAGCCCGATCCCGCCGCGGCCACCAGCAGTGCCGCGGCCGCCCACGCCGCCCGGCCTTTTCCTCGGCTCATGCGGCTCCCGGCGCCCTCGCGAGCCGCCTTTTTGGCGCCCGCGGCGCCGCCACCACGCCCGCGGGTGGCGGCACGCGCGGCCTCAGCCTTCCAGCTTGGCTTCCAGGGTCAGCTCGACGTTGCCTCGGAGAGCGTTCGAGACCGGGCACCGCTGCTCGCCCCGGCGGGCGGCGTCCTCGAACGCGGAGGCGTCGACACCGGGCACGCGTCCCGTCACCGAGAGGGCGCTGCGCGTGATCTTGGGGCCCGACTCCAGGACCTCGAAGGTGACCGTGGCGGCGACCCTGAGGCTCTCGGCCCGGTGCTCTTCGCGGGCCAGCAGGTTGGCCAGGCCCATCGCGTAGCACCCCGCGTGGGCGGCCGCGATGAGCTCCTCGGGGCTGGTCCCGCCGCCCGGGGCCTCCGTGCGCGACGCCCATGTCATGCCCACGGCGGGCAGGCTGCCCGACCCGAACGTGGCCCGACCCGAGCCCGCCCTCAGGTCTCCTTCCCACACGACCTCCGCGGTGCGATCAGACATCGGCGTTCCTCCTCCGGGCCGTCTCGGCGCGGCCCCACGGATGCCTACGATAAGGGGGATGCCCCGCCCGGTTGAGCCCGCCCGCGTGCGCCACCTCTACCGCCTGCACTTCGCCGACGCCCGCCGCGAGCGTCTGTTCGTCTCCTCGGTCTCGTTCTTCGGGACCTTCGCCGCCGTCCGCGCCCTCACCCACGCCATCCGGAGGGGACTGGGCCCCTTCCGCAACCTCTCCATGGGCGGGACCCACATCCACCACGCCGTCTGGGGCATCGGGACCCTGCTCGGCGTCGGCTACGCCTGGCTGGCGGGCGTGGGGACGGCGGGTCCCCAACCGCCGGGCCGGGCCTCGACGGTGACAGCCGGCCTCTACGGGGCGGGGGCGGCGCTCACGCTCGACGAGTTCGCGCTCTGGCTCAACCTGGAAGACGTCTACTGGACCCGCGAGGGCCGGGAGAGCGTGGACGCCGTGATTCTCTTCGGGGCCCTGCTCTCCATAGGACTGTGGGGTGGGCCCTTCTTCCGCGCGCTCGTCCGCGAGGCCCGCGGGCGCTGCGCGCGCCTACCAGGGGAAGCGGGCCGGGTCGAGCCACGGAGCCGGCGCTCCACGGCCCTTCAGAAGGCCCGCCAGGACCTCGGCACAGGCCAGGGCGAAGCCCATGCCATGGCCCGTGTACCCGCCCGCGACGAAAAGGTTGGGGCGGCC
>JBOHUY010000298.1:0-2851 GCA_050735015.1 Candidatus Dormibacterales bacterium
GTCCACGATCACGGCCCCCACTTGGGCCCGCACGCCGGCGAGCGACTCTGCGTCCAGCACGGGACTGACGCCCGCCCGGGCGGGGTCGCGCAACTCCACGCCGGCGTCCCAGCGGGACAGGATCTCGACCTCCTGGTCGGGGTCGGGGTAGTCCATCACGACCTTGAAGAGAAACCGGTCCTGCTGTGCTTCGGGCAGGGGATAGGTGCCTTCGTACTCGACAGGGTTCTGCGTCGCCATGACCAGGAAGGGCGCGGGCAGAGCCGTCTGGTCGCCCTCCAGGGTCACCCCCCGCTCTTCCATCGCCTCCAGGAGAGCGGCCTGGACCTTGGCCGGCGCCCGGTTGATCTCGTCGGCGAGAAGCACGTTGGTGAAGATCGGTCCCCGCCGGATGCGGAAGGATCGTTCCCGGAGGTCGTAGACGGCTGTCCCGAGGATGTCGGCGGGCATCAGGTCGGGCGTGAACTGGACCCTGCGGAACTCCAGGGCGAGGATCCTCGCCACCGTCTTGGCGAGGAGGGTCTTGGCCACGCCGGGGACGCCTTCGAGGAGGACGTGCCCCCCCGCCAGCACCGCCACCACGCAGAGCCTCACGGCCTCCTCCTGACCCACGAGGGCCTTCCCGGCTTCCCGCCGGAACTCCTGGTAAAGATCGGAAGGGGTCATTCAGGGCACCTCTTGTGGCCGGCTTGGAAGATCCCGCGGGGGGACTCCCGCCGGGGGGTGGACGAGGGCATGCAGGAGTCTCGCCGCGTGCAGCAGGGCCGCGTCCGAGCGCGCCCCGCCCGCGACCGCGACCTCCGCATCGGCCAGCGACGCCGCGTCCCCGGGAGCTCTGGCCGCGAGCGCGGCGTTGAAGCCCGCCCCGGCCGGAGAGAGTCCCGCGCGCTGCGCCGCCGCCTGGCGCGCGGCGGCCGCCATCACCTCGAGCGAACTCTCCCGGGCCCCGGTGCGGCGGAGCAGCTCGCCGACGGCGCGGACGTACTCTGAGGAGGAACGGTCGGAGGCGGACCCCAGGGGGACGCGGGGGCCGAACCCCCTGCCTCGCAGGAAGAGGCCTACGACCACGGCCACGACCGCCCAGATGAGTGCCGCGCCCCACGACGTGGTCGCCCAGCCGAGCTGCGAGAAGGTCACCGCCTGCGGGCCGTGATGGTACTCGTCGAAGGCGACGGGGGCGCCGGCGGGGGCGAGTCCGATGAGGTCGGCTGCGAGTCGCCCGTCGTCGGCCCTGCCGAGCTCGGCGTTCGTGAGCCAATCCGGCTCCGTGACCGCCACCGCCCGGCCCTCTCCGAACCTCTCGCTGAGCGCCAGCACGGGGCCGTCGGCGCTCCTGACGAGAGCCACCTGCCGGGGGCCGAGAAGGAAGGCGCTGGACGCCGCGGGCGCCCCCGAGAGGCTCGACACCCCGGCCAGCACGGGGCCCTCAACGCGCGCCTCACCGCTCCAGAGGCCTCCCTCGCGGGTCAACCTCAGCGCGGCGTCGAGCTCGGAGTCCGCCGCACCGTCGGCGAAGACGAGCACGCCCCCCGAAGAGACCCAGTCCCGCACGCCGTGGGCCTCGGCGGCGGTGAACCCGACGTCGGGCGAGAAGACGAACAGCAGGCCCCCGCGCCCGGGCAGAGCGAGAGAGTTCCCCGGGGCCGTGACGGGGTGCCCGAGCGCGGCGGCGTAGAGTCTGAGGGCCGACGTGCCTCCGGGACTGTCGCTGTCCGACCGGTGGTCTGTGGAGTCCTGCTGCTGGTAGGCGGCGAGGACCACGAGGACCACGGCCGCAGCCACTCCGGCGGCCATGAGCAGCCGGGCCGGCCCCACCTTCACCCGGGGAACCCCTCGGTTCGGTACGGTTCCGCCACCGCCCGGGCCGCGCGGTAGGCGGACTCCCCGAAGGGCCGGTGCCCGTACACCGACTCCTCGAAGGGGACCAGGAGCGGACGCAGGCCTTCCGCCTCCTCCGATCCGGCGAAGACCTCTCTGACGGTCTTCTGGGAGGCCTCCCAGCCCGGGTCGCCCGCGATCCGGCCGGCCACGCCGACGGCGAGAGCCCTGATGGCGGCCGCGTAGCGACCGGCCCCGGCGAGGCTGTCGGCCAGCGCGAAAAGGTCTGGCGGGGGCGTCGGCGAGCCGCCCGTGACGGCCAGGGCGAGGCCGCTCCTCATGCGCCCCCGCCCGGAGAGGGCAAGCCCCCCCACGGCGAGCAGGAGCAGCAGCGCGCAAAAGGCGCCCAGAAGCGTGAGCGCGACCAGGAGCTGGCCCCCAACCGCACGCAGGAGGCCCGCCAGGTGACTCAAGGCCCACCCGGCCAGAAGGTCCCACCAGCTCGGCGCCTGACCGAGTCCGCGGAATCGCGGCAGCGCGAGCACCCTCGCGAGCACCCGGCGCGCGTGGGCCGGGTCGGTGATGGAGGGGGGGGCGGCCAGGAGCGCGGCCAGGGCCTGGAGGCGGGCGCGGGCGTCGGCCGTGCGCGGGGGACGGGCATCCAGGTCGGCGAGGATCTCGGGCTGCGTGCGACCGGTTCCCAGCCTCAGGGTCCCGGCGGCGGACTGGGCGGCGACGGCGTCACCTGGAGGCGAGGCGGCCAGGACGGCCTCCGCCCTGTCCACGGAGGCCGCATACGGACTCTCGGAGGCGCCCGCTCCGGCTCCCAGGCCCAGCCAGAGGAAGGCCGCCACGGCGGCCGTGGCGACGAATGTCAAACGACCCGTCAGGGCTCCTGCGTGGGTCCCGGGGAGCCCGGGTCGGCCGGCCCCGAGGGTGCGTCCTCCCGGGGGGCTGGAGCCGGGGGCCACTGGGAGGACGGGCCGCCCCAGGATGGGGGCGGCGAGGGAGGCGGGCTCGACCACCCGCCCGT
>JBOHUY010000299.1:0-2038 GCA_050735015.1 Candidatus Dormibacterales bacterium
GCGGGCGGGGGCGCCTTCGGCCCCTGGCCCTGGTCCTGCTGGCCGTCTTCGGGGGCTGCAGCGTGTCCACCTCGCCGGCCGCCGGCGCGCGCCACGCGCCTGCGTCGGCGGCTCCCCTGGCCAGGTCCGGCGGTCCCGCCCCCGGCTCACTCTCCCCCCAGCCCCCCGCGCCCTCCCCCTCGCCCTCGCCGGGTGCCGAGCTTCCGGTCTTGAGCGCCCCCCATCTCGCCCCCGGCTCCAACCCCGCCGTGCTGCCCGCCCCCATCTTGATCGCGGACCGCAACAACGGCCGCCTCCTCATCGTCGACCCCCAGGGCCGCGTCCGCTGGGAGTTCCCCCGCCCCCAGGACCTGGCCGGCCACCAGCCCTTCGCGGTCCCCGACGATGCCTTCTTCGCGCCCGGTGGAACCCAGATCCTGGCCACGCAGGAGGACATGTTCGAGATCACTCTGCTCGGGTTCCCCAGCCACAAGGTCCTCTACCAGTACGGGACGCCCTGGGTGCACGGCTCCGGCCCCGGCTACCTCTGGAACCCGGACGACGCCCGCGTCATCTCCAGCGGACTCATCCTCAGCCCCGACATCAGGAACTGCCGCATCATCCTGCTTCCGATCGGCGCCCGCGCCCCCGCGCGCGTGTTCGGCGGGCACGGCTGCGTGCACGCCCCGCCCTCCAGCTGGGGGAGCCCCAACGGGTCCTTCCCGCTCAGCGACGGGAACCAGCTGGTGACCGAGATCAACGGGGACTGGGTGGACGAGCTCGACGTGGCCACCGACCGGGTCGCCTTCTCAACGCACCCGCCGGGCGTCCTCTATCCCTCCGACACCAACGAGGTCCGCCCCGGCGTCTACCTGGTGGCCGACTACTCCTACCCGGGCCAGCTGGTCATGTTCGACAGGCGGGGCGGGCTCCTCTGGCGCTACCGGCCCACGGGCGCCCAGACCCTCGACCACCCCTCCTTGGCACTGCCCCTGCCGGGCGGGTACGTGCTCTGCAACGACGACCGCAACGACCGCGTCATCGTGGTCGACCCCCGCACCGACAGGATCGTCTGGCAGTACGGGGTGACAGGCGTTGCCGGGGCCGCGCCCGGCTACCTCGCCAACCCGGACGGGGTCGACGTGATGCCCCCCTTCTCGCTGGCGGCGCGCTTTGCGCCCTCCGTGAGCGCGGGCTGAGGGAGGGCGCCCGGGAGCGGGCTCAGCCCTCCAGCCCGTGCTCTCGGAGGTGGGCGCTGAGCCCCCGGGGCCGGAAGCCGAAGGTCGACTCCACGGCGTCGAGGCGTGTCGAGTTCTCGAACGAGAAGAGCTCCAGGGCGGCCGGCGTGAGCGGAGGGTTGGGGAGGGCGGCGGCCATGAGCCGGGCCTGGAGCCTGGCCAGGGGGAGAGGCACGGGGACGACCGGGCGCCGCAACCCCATGGCCGCGCACACGGCCCCGGCGACCTGGGCGAATGTGAGCCGCTCCGCGCCCCCCAGGGGTAGCGCCCGGCCCAGGACCTCCTCGCGGGTCAGGCTCTGGACAAGGCAGGTGACGAGATCTTCCACCCAGAGCGGCTGGAAGCCCACGCCGGCCCCCGGCAGGGGCAGGACGGGCGTGCGGCGCGCGAGGCGGGCGAGGGCCGCCGTGAAGGGGGCGCCGCGCCCGAAGAGGACGGAGGGCCGCAGGATGACGTGGGGGATGTCGGAAGCGCGCGCCGCCTCCTCCATTCCCCATCTGGTCGCCATGTAGGTGCCGGGCGGGGCGGGCTGAGTGCCCAGGCCGGACATCACCACCAGCCGCCGCACCCCCGCCTCGCGGGCGGCGGCCACCAGGTGCCCGGTCCCCCCCCGGTTGACGAGGTCGTAGAGCCCGGGCGGGCGCTCGGGCCGGTCCGCCGTCACAGCCGCCGCGTGGACGACCACCTCCATGCCCGCCATGGCGGGTGCGAGCGTCTGGGGGCGCAGAAGGTCGGCCTCCACCACCTCCACGCCCTCCGGGAGGGCCGCCCGCCCCGCCTCGCGCACGAGCGCGCGCAACCGGGGCCCGCCGGGCCCCGCC
>JBOHUY010000300.1:0-3161 GCA_050735015.1 Candidatus Dormibacterales bacterium
ATGCCGTCATGGTCCACTTGCCCATCCACGCGAGCTGGTTGAACCAGATCGAGATCTACTTCTCCATCCTGCAGCGCAAGGTGCTGACGCCCGCCGACACCACCTCGCTGGCTCAGCTTGGCGCCAGGCGCGGCTCACCGGGAGCACCGTGTAGTCGAGGTAGAAGGCGGCCCCGGCGATCTGACCTCCGTGACGGGCGTGGAGCTTGAAGAGGAAAGGCTCGCCTGGCTCGAGGGCGGCGAACCGGTGGGGGCTGGGCTGCCAGAAGTTGACCTCGTCCACGTCCGGGAGCCCGCGTAGGTGCTCCAGCCAGTCCCGATCGGTGAGAGCCACGAAGGCGGTTGGCGGGCGGCCGGCCGTGCCTCTCACCCCGGCGCCGAACGTTCACGGGCGACTGCGCCGTCGCCGGCGTCGGTCACGCCCGTCATGCCGGGGATCGTAACGCCACGGCTCAATCCTCATCGCGGCCGGCCGCGCCCCGGCCCTGCCGGCCTTGGGCGGAGCCCAAACGCGGCCGCCGCCGCAGATGTGTGATGACAGGTACCAGTCCACGGCGGATCCGGCCCGGGGCTCAGGCTGATGTCGGCCGGCCGCGCACCGCGCACCGTCCGCGCCCAGGAGCGCCGGGCGCGTGCCCTTATGATCCCGCCCACCGGGTCGTGGCTCGCTCGGGGGCCCTTTTCGCGGCCAGGGCCTCGTGCGGGAGCCAGAACCACCGCAGGTGCTCGAAGTCGGCGCCCAGCTCGACCGGCTCCGGCACCCGCCTCGGCTGCCTGAGGATGCGGCGCGCCTCTTCCAGGTAGCCCGCCAGGGCGGCCTCGCCGGCCCGGTGGCGGCCCCCCGCGACGGGCCTCCCCTCCCCCGTGAGACTCAGGTCGCGAAGGCTGAGAGGCGGCTCGGGCGGTCCCTCCGCGCTGGTCCACAACCCCGTCCGGGGCTCGAAACGGTAGGCGGGCAGAAGGCGCCAGCCCTCCTCGGCCACGAGGTCCACGGCGTCCAGGAGGAACTCGAACACGGCCTCCGAGATGAAGTAGTTGAAGTTGACGCGGACCCAGCCCGGCTTGATGCCCTCGCACCCGCGGCCGATCTCGCGCGCGAACTCGTGCGAGCGCTCGAGGTCGATGCCGAGCAGGCGGTGACCGTAGGGGCCGGCGCAGGAGCACCCGCCCCGGGACTGGATCCCGAAGAGGTCGTTGAGCACGGCGACCACGAAGTTGTGATGCAGGTAGCGGCCGCCGTGCCGCACCACGAAGGAGACGATCGAAAGGCGGCCCAACTCGGGGTTGCCCAGGATCTCGAGGTTGGGCTGCTTGCGCCAGCGATCGATCGCGCGGCGAATGAAGGACTCCTCGCGCCGGCGGATCTCGGCCGCCCCCACCTCCTCTTTGAGCCTGAAGACGAGGCCCGCCCGGATGGACTCGACGATGGCCGGGGTGCCGCCCTCCTCCCTGCGCTCGACGTCCTCCAGGTAGACGTGCTCGTCGGGGTTGACGTACGCGACCGTCCCGCCCCCGGGCACGCCGGGCACGCGGTTTCGGAACAGCTCTCGGCGCGCGGCCAGCACCCCGGGGGTGCCTGGCCCGCCTATGAACTTGTGGGGGGAGATGAAGACGGCGTCCATGTAGGGGCGCTCGGGGCCACCGCCGGCGGAGCCCATGGAGATCTCGACGTAGGGCGCCGCCGCTGCGAAGTCCCAGAAGGCTAACGCCCCGTGCGTGTGGAGCAGGACCGAGATCGCCCTCCAGTCCGTGATGATCCCGGTCACGTTGGAGGCCGCCGAGAAGCTGCCGATCTTGAGGGGCCGGGCCCGGTGGCGCTCCAGCTCCTCGGCCAGGTGCCGCTGGTCGACCCCGCCGTCGTGGTCCTCTCGGATGACGACCACGTCTGCGATCGACTCGCGCCAGGGCAGCTCGTTCGAATGGTGCTCGTAGGGGCCTATGAAGACGACGGGCCGCTCGGCCTCCGGGATCAGCGCCGAGAGCCGGTAGCGGTCGTCGAGATCGGCGGGGAGCCGCAGGTTGAGCACCTCCACGAGGCGGTTGACGGCCCCCGTCGAGCCCGACCCGCAGAAGACGATGGCGTGTTCGGGGCCGGCCCCCAGCGAGGCCCTGACGATCTCTCGGGCCTCCTCCCTGAAGCGGGTGGTCTGAAGGCCGGTGCCGGAGGACTCGGTGTGCGTGTTCGCGTAGAAGGGCAGGACGGCCTCGCGGATGAAATCCTCGATGAACGTGAGGGAGCGCCCGGACGCCGTGTAGTCGGCGTAGGTGACGCGCCGGGGGCCGAACGGCCCCGGCACCGCCTCGTCCTCCCCGATCACGGACGAGCGGATCCTCGCGATCAGGTCCTCTTTCGCCATCCCCATCCCGGTCCCCGCCGCGGAGGCCGGGGCCGTCCTCCATTTTGGGGCAGCGGCGCGGCGACGGGCGGGCCGGTAGGGGTCAGGCGCTCCCACCGCCCCCCAGGCGCGCGCGCCGTGCCTGCGCCACCACCTTCTCGATCTGCGCCAGGTGGGAGTCGTCGTGGGCGAGACCTGAGAGGAAGCGGCCGGCCGCGTTCATGAGCTGGCCCCCGGGCCGTGTCGAGTGGAAGACCTCCAGGTGGGGGATGCCCGGCCAGCCCTCCAGCATGGCCCGCCGCATGCGCCGGCTCTCCTCCACCCGCTCACGCAGGAAGGCCACGCTGCGGGCCTCGCGCCAGGGCACCTCGAAGCGGGACCGTCCCGCCGGCTCGAGGCCGCGGGCCAGCGTCAGGGCGAGGGCGGCCTGTTCCTCGGAGGAGGCGGTCGTGTGCGTGATCACGTGGGCGAGCGTCCAGGGCAGGTGGACCTCCTCCGGCGTGGCGGCGAAAGTGTCGTCAGCCTCCGGATCGTCGGGGACGAAGACGGCGTCCTCGTCCTCGATGCCGGCCATGAGGTGGAGCTGGACCTCGCACATCTCGTCGGTCAGGGCCGCCAGGTCGGCCGCCGTGAGCCCCCCCGCCATCTCCTGGAGGGTCGTCTGGTGGCGCCTCACCGGCCCGAAATCGAGCATCCCACCCTTACCTTGCCACGTCCTCGGCCTCGGCCCGGGCCCCGGCTCGCCAGACCGGGGGCGGCGAGTAGACTCGGGACGGGAGCCGGAACCCGGTCGTGCCGGCTGGCAGCAGGGCGGATGAGCGAAAGG
>JBOHUY010000301.1:0-3765 GCA_050735015.1 Candidatus Dormibacterales bacterium
TCGCTGTCGGGGGCGTGCGCGGAGACGCCCCGCCAGAGCTGGCCGGGGGCGGCGTGGACGAGGGCGACGCCCTCCGCCCGCCACTCCAGGGGATGGCCGCGGAGCCATCCCGTGCGCTCCGGCCCGATCATGCGGAGGGTGGCCGGGGCGGCCAGCCGGAAGTGCGCCGCCACGTTCTCCGGGAGACCCGGCGGTATCGCCCAGAGCGCCTCGTCGGTGTTGCCCAGGACGCCCGGCCAGCCCAGCTCACGGACCATGTCCACGACCCCGGCCGGGCGCGGCCCGTTGGTGACGAGATCGCCCCCGTGCACCGTCACATCCGGCCTCTCCAGAGCCAGAGCCGACACCACCGCCTCCAGCGCGGGAAGGTTGCCGTGGACGTCCGAGACGATGGCCAGCCGCATCCCCGGCCGAGCCTACCAGAGGGCGAACGTCTTCCCTTGACTACGAACGTCTGTTCGGATAAGTTACCGCCCGATGCCCCTGCCGCGCCTCGACCTGGCCGCACTGCCGGGGGAGGTCACCCTGGACCACCACCAGCCCGCCTCGGGTGGGGAGACCCGGCCCCTGCCGGCCGACCTCCGGCCTCAGCTGGCGGCGGCGCTGAGGGGCCGCGGCATGGACCGCCTCTACTCGCACCAGGCGCTCGCCTACGAGTGCGCCCGAAGGGGCCGCCACGTGGTCGTGGTGACGCCCACCGCGAGCGGCAAGACCCTCTGCTACAACCTGCCGGTCCTGCAGGGCATCCTCGAGCGGCCGCAGTCCCGGGCCCTCTACCTCTTCCCCACCAAGGCCCTCGCCCAGGACCAGCTGGCGGAGCTCGCCTCGCTGGCGCGGGGCCTGGAGGTGGAGGTCCGCTGCGACGTCTACGACGGGGACACCGCGCCCGGACGCCGGACCGCGATCCGGGACGCCGGCCATGTCGTCCTCACCAACCCCGACATGCTTCACACGGGGATCCTGCCCCACCACACGCGCTGGCGCCGCCTCTTCTCCAGCCTCGAGTACGTCGTCGTCGACGAGCTCCACGTCTACCGGGGCCTCTTCGGCAGCCAGGTCGCCAACGTCCTCCGCCGCCTCAAGAGGGTCTGCGACTTCTACGGGGCCCACCCCACCTTCATCTGCGCTTCGGCCACCATCGCCAACCCCCGGCAGCTGGCCGAGAGCCTCCTGGAGGAGCCGGTGGAGCTCGTCGACCGCAGCGGCGCGCCCCGCGGGGAGCGGCGCCTCGTCTTCTACAACCCGCCCCTTGTGGACAGGGCCAGCGGGGTCCGGCGCAGCTCCCTTCTGGAGGGCAGGCGCATCGCCGCCCCCCTCATCAAGGCCGGGGTCCAGACCATCGTGTTCTGCCGCAGCCGCCTCCAGGTCGAGGTCATGCTGAGCTATCTCCAGCAGGCGCTGGCGCCCCGCCTGGACGCCTCCCGGCGCGTGCGCGGCTACCGGGGCGGCTACCTGCCCCTCCGGCGGCGGGAGATCGAGGCCGGGCTCCGCACCGGGGAGGTGACCGGGGTCGTCAGCACCAACGCCCTCGAGCTGGGCATCGACATCGGGAGCCTGGAGGCGGCCGTGCTGGTCGGCTACCCGGGGACCATCGCCTCCACCTGGCAGCAGCTGGGCCGGGCCGGGCGGCGGTCGGGGGGGGTGGCCGTCTTCGTCGCCTCCAGCTCGCCCCTCGACCAGTTCATGGTCCGCCACCCAGAGTACTTCCTGGGCAGCGACCCCGAGGAGGGGCTGATCGACCCAGACAACCTCCTGGTCCAGGCCGGCCATCTCCAGGCCGCGCTCTTCGAGCTCCCCTTCGGCGAGGGTGAGCGGCTCGGCCGCGCCGAGGTGCGTCCCCTCCTGGACCTCTTCGAGGAGGACGGCGTCGCCAGCCGCTCGCAAGGCCGCTGGTTCTGGAGCAGCGAGGCCTTCCCCGCCGAGGGCGTCAGCCTGCGGCGGGCGGCCGCCGACAACGTCGTCATCGTCGACACCTCGCAGCCGCGTCCCTCCGTGATCGGAGAGATGGACCAGTTCTCGGCCCCCGTCTTCCTCCACGAGGAGGCGGTCTACCTTCACGAAGGCGCCCAGTACCACGTCGACAGGCTGGACTGGGACGAGAAGAAGGCATACGTGCGGCCCGTCCGGGTCGACTACTACACAGACGCGCTCAACTCGGTCACGGTCCAGGTCCTGGAGACCTTCGGGGGGCCCGAACCGGGCGCGCGAGGCCACCTGCTCAAGAGCCACGGCGAGGTCAAGCTCGCCTCGCTGGTGACGATGTTCAAGAAGATCCGCTTCCTCACCCACGAGAACGTCGGGTCGGGCCCTGTCCACCTGCCCGAGCAGACCCTCCACACGACCGCCTACTGGATCTCACTCGCCGCGGAGGCCCCCGACCCCGGGCGGGGGGCGTTGGAGGCGGGCCTGGCGGGTCTGGCGCACGCGCTCCGGCACGTGGCCGCGCTGCGCGTCATGTGCGACCCCCGCGATCTGGGGGCCGTCGCCGAGCTCCGCTCGCCCGCCACCGGCCGGCCCACGGTCACCGTGTACGAGGCCTACGCCGGCGGGGTCGGCTACGCGGCCCGCCTGCACGGCCTTCACGACGCCCTCCTCGAGGACGCCGCCGAGCTCGTCCGCCAGTGCCCGTGCGAGGCGGGCTGCCCCTCCTGCATAGGGCCCCTGTACATGATCGAGGGGGCCAAGCAAGCATGCCTCAGCCTGCTGGAACCATCCCCCAGCTTCGCGACCGCCTCGCCGCGCTGAGCTCCGGGGCGGGCTACCGGCCGGCCCCGGCGCGGGCGCTCCGAACGCACCTGCCGCGCGGCTTCGGGCGCGTCGAGACCCGGCTCGGGCCGGCCTGGCTGAGGCGGGAGATGCTGGCCTCGCCGGGGTCGGCCCCGGGACCCGTCTACCTGGACACGGAGACGACGGGGCTGGCGGGGGGCGCGGGCACCCTCGTCTTCGCCGTCGCCCTGGCCCGGCCCGCTGCGGGCGGCCTGGAGGTGCTTCAGCTCTTCCTCTCGGACCCCGGCGGCGAGCCGGCGCTGCTGGGCCTTTTGGCCCAGGAGCTTTCCGGGGTCGGGCTTCTGGCGACCTTCAACGGGGCCTCGTTCGACCTCCCCCTGCTGGGCACGCGCTGGGTCATGGCCAGGATGCCGGGGGAGTTCCCCAGTCCACCCCACCTGGACCTTCTCGCCCTCACCCGCAGCCTCATGCGCCACCGGCTGCCGGACTGCGCCCTGAGCGAGGTCGAAAGGGCGCTCCTGGGCGTCCAGCGAGTCGGGGACCTTCCGTCCGCGCAGGTCCCGGAGGCCTACCTGCGCCACCTCCGCGACGGCTGGAGCCCGACGCTGGAGGCCGCCCTTCGGCACAACCGCCAGGACGTGGTCAGCCTCCACCACCTCCACCGCCGCCTGACGGCGAGGCTGGAGGGCCGCGAGGCGGGGCTGGAGGCCCCCGACTGGCTCGCCATCGGCCGCCACCTGGGGCGCCGGGGACGGCGCGCCGACGCCCTCAAGGCGCTCCGCGCGGCCGCCGAGATGGCGGCCGGCGACGCCTCCGGGAGGGCCGGGCTCCTCATCGCCCGCGCCCTCTCCCAGCGCCGCCGGTTCTCCTCCGCCGAGTCCCTGCTGGCCTGGCTGGAGGCGCGGCTCACGGACCCCACGGAGGTCTCCATCGCGCGCGCCAAGCTCCTGGAGTGGCGGCTGGGCGACCTGGCGGGGGCTCTGGGGGTGGTGGAAGGGGCGGCCCGCCGCGCGCGCAGCGCCGAGCACGGGCAGGACC
>JBOHUY010000302.1:0-11894 GCA_050735015.1 Candidatus Dormibacterales bacterium
CTCGTGGGCGATGACCTGCTGCGTGCGCAAGGCCACCTCGGCGGCTTCCCGGCTGGGCAGGCCGAGGGCCTCGTCGTACCCGTTCGTGTGCAGGGACTGGGTCCCTCCCAGGACCGCGCTCATCGCCTCCAGGGCGGTGCGGACGACGTTGTTGAGGGGCTGCTGGGCGGTCAAGGTGACGCCCCCCGTCTGCGTGTGAAAGCGGAGCGCCCGGGCTCTTGGGTCCCGGGCCCCGAAGCGGTCGCGCATGATGCCGGCCCAGATCCGGCGCGCGGCCCTGAACTTGGCCACCTCCTCGAAGAAGTCGGTGTGGGCGTTGAAGAAGAAGGAGATGCGGGGCGCGAACTCGTCCACCCCCAGCCCCGCGGCCCGGGCGGCCTCGACGTAGGCGACGCCGTCGCTGAGGGCGAAGGCGATCTCCTCGGACGCCGTGGAGCCGGCCTCGCGGATGTGGTACCCGCTGACCGAGATGGTGTTCCACGCCGGCAGCTCGCGATGGCAGTAGGCGAAGAGGTCGGTAACGACGCGCATGGACTGACGGGGGGGGTAGATGTAGGTGCCCCGGGCGGCGTACTCCTTGAGGATGTCGTTCTGGACGGTGCCGCGGATGAGCTCTCTGGGGCACCCCTGCCCCTCCGCCACCAGCTGGTAGAGCAAAAGCAGCATGGCGGCGGTGGCGTTGATGGTCATCGAGGTGGAGACCCGGGCCAGGGGGATGCCCTCCAGGAGCGTCTCCATGTCCCGAAGGCTGTCGATCGCCACCCCCACCTTGCCCACCTCGCCGTCGGCCATGGGGTGGTCCGAGTCGTAGCCGATCTGCGTGGGCAGGTCGAAGGCCACCGAGAGCCCCGTCTGCCCCTGCTCCAGGAGGTAGCGGTAGCGCTCGTTGGACTCCGCCGCGGTCCCGAAGCCGGCGTACTGGCGCATGGTCCAAAGGCGCCCCCGGTACATGTCCGGGTGGATCCCCCGCGTGAAGGGGAACCGCCCCGGAGGGGCCTCTTCCGGGGCGGCGTCGGCGGCCCCGTAGACCCCCTTCAGCTCGATCCCGGAGTCGTTCCTGACCTCTTCGGTCACCCTCTCACCCCCCCTCCACGAGCTCGGTCAGCACCCCGCCCATGGAGCGCGGGTGGAAGAATGCAACGCGCCGCCCGTGAACGCCCGCGCGGACGCCGCCGGCGGGCTCACGACCGGCCGCGACGAGGCCGCGGACGGCGCCCTCCAGGTCCTCGACCTGGAAGGCGACGTGATGCAGCCCGGGCCCCCTTCGGGCCAGGAACCGGCCCAGCGGGCTCTCCGGCACCGGCGAGTGCATGAGCTCCACCTCCGACCCGCGAAGGCTCACGAGGGCGAAGTCCATCTGCTCATCCTCCATCCGGCCCCGCCCCACGAGCTCCCCGCCCAGGTCCTCCCGGTAGAGGCGCAGTGCCTCCTCCATGTCCGCCACGGCCACGCCCACATGGTGGAGGGGCCCGATCAGTGCACTCACCGCACCGAGAAGAGGCGGGCCAGCCGGTTGAGCGTGGCCTGGTGTGCGAGCAGGCCCTCGATGCGCAGGCGGCGGCCGATCAGCTTGCCCAGCACGGCGCGCCCGGCCCGGTCGGTGTAGACGGGGAAGCCCATGGGACCGACGCCGAGGTTGGCCAGCTCGAGGACGGTGACGGAGTCGCCGTGGATGGTGAGGCGCCTTTTCCCGGCCAGGCCGTCCCGCACCCTCACGATGCCCTCCTCGAATTCGAGGGTGACGGCCTCGCCGGCGTCGGTGACGTCGATCCCCACCTTCCCGCCCATCCGGCCCAGGAGCCCCGCCCGACCGGGGCGGACCTTGAGGTTGGACTCGATCAGGCCGCCCAGCATGCGGGCCAGGGCGGAGGCGCCCTCCCCGGCCGCGTACTCGACCGTGACCGGCGCCCCTTCTCAGCCTTCGTCGTCCGGGAAGAGGACGTCGATGCGGGTCGTGCACTCTGTCATCTCCTGGGCGGCGCGCGTGTAGCGGACGATGGTGGGAAGGTCGCCCCTCAGCTTGAGCTTGCCCTGCATCATGCCCTTGGTCGGCTCCAGCTGCTTGAGGATGACCTGCTTCCACCTGCTGTAGGGGGCTGTGATGACGAAGTCGCAGGCGGCCGCCTCTCGGGGGCTGACGCTGCGCACGTCCCGGGCCTCGCCCTCGAACAGGTCCAGGTAGAGGGCGGTCGCCTCCGGCCAGCTCTTGTCGGGCTCGGCCTCGGCGATCAGGCCCACCGACCAGCGCCAGCCCTTGCCCGCCTGCCTGTAGGCCTGGCTGCGGTTGAGCTCCTCTTTGAACGCGAGCGCGAACTCCGGGCTAAAGGGCGTGACGGCCATCAGGGGCTGCTCGCTCCACCTCCAGCAGAAAGGTAGCAGGCACGAGAGCCGCCCACGCCCGCAAGCGCTCGGCTCGATGCCTTCCGCATGGAGGCGCCGCCGGGCGGCACTAAGATTCGCCCGTGGGCCTCAACCTCTCGGTGATCCTGAGAGAGGCGGCGGCGGAGGCCCCCGACAAGACGGCCGTCATCTTCGACGGCTTCCGCCTCGACTATCGCCAGCTGGAGGACCTGGCCGGGCAGGTGGCGGCGGGCCTGCGGGCGGCCGGGGTGGGCCGGGGCGACAAGGTCGCCCTCATGCTGCCCAACGTCCCCCAGTTCCTGGCCGCCTACTTCGGCATCCTCACCGCCGGGGCCGTGGTGGTGCCCCTCAACGTGCTCCTCAGGAAGGGCGAGGTCGCCTACCACCTGCGCGACTCCGACTCCCGCTGCCTCATCGCCTGGGAGGACTTCGCCCCCGAGGCTCTGGCTGGGGCGGAGGCGGCCGGGAAAATCCCCGTCTACGTGGTGGGCAGGCCGGCCTCGAGCGCACCCCCGGTCGGCTCGCGGTCCTTCAAGGAGCTGATGGGAGAGGCGCGGCTGGAGATGGAGGAGACGGGCCCCGACGAGACCGCCGTCATCCTCTACACCTCGGGCACCACGGGGCGGCCCAAGGGGGCCGAGCTCACCCACTTCAACATGCTCTTCAACTGCCGCACCATCGGCGACCTCTTCGGCACCTCGGGGGACGACGTGGCCATGGCGGTGCTGCCGCTCTTCCACTCCTTCGGACAGACCTGCGTCATGAACGCCACCGTGGCCCGCGCGGGCACCCTCACGCTGGTCCCGAGGTTCGAAGCGGGCCGGGTGCTGGAGGTGATCGAGCGGGACCGGGTCACGCTCTTCGCGGGCGTTCCGACCATGTTCTACGCCCTGCTCAACCACCCCGACGCGGGGGCGCGCGAGGTGTCCTGCCTGCGCCTTTGCGGCTCCGGCGGAGCCTCGCTCCCGGCCGAGGTGCTGCGGGCCTTCGAGGAGCGCTTCAAGGTGCCCATCCTGGAGGGCTACGGGCTCTCCGAGACATCCCCGGTAGCGACCTTCAACGTGAGCGTGGGGGAGCGGCGTGTGCTCAGCATCGGCAAGCGCATCTGGGGAGTGGAGCTGGCCGTCCTCGACGAGGAGGGGGGGCGCCTGCCGCCCGGGAGGGACCACCTGGGGGAGATCGCCATCCGCGGCCACAACGTGATGAAGGGCTACTACAAGAACCCCGCCGCCACCCGCGAGGCCATGCGCGGGGGCTGGTTCCACACCGGCGACCTGGGGTACGTCGACGAGGAGGGCTACTTCTTCATCGTCGACCGCAAGACGGACATGATCCTGAGGGGCGGATTCAACGTGTACCCGCGCGAGGTCGAGGAGGTCCTCTTCGAGCACCCCGCCGTGGCCGAGGCGGCCGTCATCGGGGTCCCCGACGAGCGCCTAGGCGAGGAGGTCCGGGCGGTGGTGGCGCTGAAGCCGGGCCATGACGCCTCGGCCGGTGAGCTCATCGCCTTCTGCAAGGAGCGCATGGCCGCCTTCAAGCACCCCCGCAGCGTGGAGTTCCGGGAGACGCTCCCCAAGGGTCCCACCGGGAAGGTGCTCAAAAAGGAGCTCAGGGAGCCGCCGGCGGCGAGGGGAGGACCCGACTCGGGCCCACCAGCTCGGTGATCTCCTCTTCGAAGATCTCGTGGACTACAGACAGGCCAACCCCGACGCAGAAGGCGAGCAGGCCCTCGCGAGCGCTCTCACCGAGCGCACCGAGGGTGATCGTGATCCGCTCCGGGAGCGGGATCGGGGGCGGTTCCGGGGCGACCTGAATGACGCTGGGCCGCGGTATGAGAGCTCTTCAAGGAGCATGTCGGCATGGGCGACGCGCCGGGCACGCCAGAGCCTACCGAATGACCCCCCGCGGTCCTTCGCGTCCACCCCCGGCCGAGGCGTCAACCGCCTCGTCCATCCGGCACAGGCGCCCCCCGAACCAGTCCTGGATCCTGCGGAGCCTCTCGACCCTGCGGTCGGGACGGCCCGAGCGGGAGAGGTCGTGTGACTCGCCCGGGAACCTCACCATCTCGACCTCGCGGCCGAGCAGGCGGAGGGCGCCGAACATCTCCTCGGCCTGCGAGACCGCGCAGCGCAGGTCCATCTCGCCGTGCAGGAGCAGGAGCGGGGTCCGGATTCGCTCCACGTAGCGGATGGGGGAGCGCCGCCAGAGCTCTTGGGGGTCGCTCCAGGGCGGGGGGCCCATCTCGAGCCGGCCCCAGAGCACTATGTCGTGCTGCGCGTACTCACTGACCAGGTTGGAGAGGGAGCGCATCGCGACGGCCGCCGCGAATCGGTCCGTGTGCCCGATCGCCCAGTTCGTCATGTAGCCGCCGTAGGAGCCGCCCGCGATGCCCATCCTGGACTCGTCCACGAACCCCATGGCCACGGTCTGGTCGAGGCAGGCCATGAGGTCGCCGAAGTCGAGCCCGCCCCAGTCGCGGGAGACCGCCCGCATGAAGTCCTCCCCGTAGCCACCGCTCCCGCGCGGGTTGACGTGGAGGACGACCAGTCCCATGCCGGCCAGGACCTGGAATTCGTGGAAGAAGGTCCACCCGTACTCGGCGTGGGGGCCGCCGTGGACCTGCAGCACGAGAGGATGGCGGCGGGCCGGGTCGAACCCGGGCGGCTTCATGAGCCAGCCCTCGACCGGGAGGCCGTCGGGGGCGCTGAAGGAGACCGGCTCGGGCAGCGCCAGCCGCCTCGCGCGCAGCCAGGGGTTGAGGTCGGTGAGCCTGGTCTCCACGCCTCCCGCGAGCGCGAAGACGTCACCCGGACAGGTGGGGTCGGCGGCCCCCAGGGCGACCACCCCCGCCCGCACGTCGTGGTCGAAGACCTCCCGGGGTCCCCCGGCCTCCTCCCGCGCGTCGCCCCCGGGCCCCACCGACCAGACCCCGCTCCGGCCCGGGCCGCTGGCCAGGAAGTGGACGCGGTCCCCGCTCCAGGCCAGCTCGTAGGTGTGGGCCGCCCGCATGTCGGAGACGAGCGCGTCGCCCACCCCGAGGTCGAGGTCCGCCGTCAGGCAGCGGGGCTCGCCGCCCGCGGCCGGCACCACCCAGACCCGGTCCAGCCGCCCCGGCTCCTTGCCGGCGGGGGCCGCGAAGGCGATCTGCGACCCGTCCGGCGACCACGCGGGGGCGGCCATGTACATCCCCCCGGCCACCGTCCGCCGGCCCCCGTCGAGACTCACGGCGTAGAGATCGCTCTCAAGGCGCAGGTCGGCGTCGGGCTCGGCGTCGGCGACCACGGCCAGGGCGTCCGAGGCCGGGCTCCAGCTGAAAGCCTCCACGCTCCAGGGCCCGTCCGTCAGCTGACGGGCCTCACCCCCGCCGGCGGGCACGACGAAGAGGTGCTGGTTGCGCCCGTCGAAGTACCCCGAGCCGTCGAACTTGTAGTTGAGGCTGCGCACGACCCGGGCCACGGGCGGACGCCGGCTCTGGTCCTCGTCCTCGGAGGGCCGGGGGTCGTCCACCACCGCGCCCGGGTCCCCCACTACGGTGCCCAGGAAGGCGACGAGGCGGCCGCCCGGCGAGAAGCGCGGCGAGGAGGCACCCTCGGGCAGGAAGGTGAGCTGGCGGACGGCGCCGCCGGGAGCGGCCGCGTGGACCTGGGTGATGGGCCCCACCTTGCGGACGAACGCGATCTCGCCCGCCGAAGACCAGTCGGGGGCGCTGTCGCGGTCGCCGCCCGCCAGCTCCTCCGCCTCGGAGCCCGGGGTGAGGTCCTGCAAGTAGATCTGCGAGCGGGTGTCGCGAAGGTGCTCCTCCGCCCAGCTGACGCAGTACGCGACCCGCTGGCCCGCGTGGTCGAGGCGGACGTGGGAGACCCAGCGAAAGCGGTACAGGTCCTCGGGGACCAGGGCCTCCTCAACCATCGGCAGGCTATTAAACCATCCCCCCCTCCAAGGGCACCCCGGCGGGGGGCTCAGCCGGCCGGGGCCACCAGCTCGGCGAGGCCGCCCCTCCAGCCGGACAGGATCTCGTGCACGGAGATGACCTCGTCGCCCGAGATGGGCTCGCCCGGGACCGGCTCCGGGGAGATTTGTGCCGCCTCGCGGTATATCTCGGGTGTGAGCTCGATCTCCCCCCCGCCCTCGAACACGCAGACGCCGCACCGGAACCGAAGCCGGACGCGGTCGGCGCCTTCGAAGGCGGCCGCCACGTCGGCCGCCCGGAGCGAGAACCCGCAGCCCGGGCAGTGGCGTCGCTGGACCTCGCCCGTGAGGACGCGGATGATGATCTCCTCCACTGGCAGGGAACCCTAGGAGGTGGCTTGGGACAAACTCCCGACGAACGCGTAAACGGGGTCGGGGAAAGCGTCTCGGCGGAGGCCGTCACGCGCGGGGCCGGCACGGGGGCGGTCGCGGGCGCCGCCGCCGGCCTGGCCGTGCTGGGGGTCATGTACGGCGTGGACGCGCTGACCGGCTACCGCCCGCTCCCGGAGATACTGCAGCAGCCGCTCCTGGCCGTCATGCCGGGACCTGTGTTCGGGTTCCTCATCGACACCCTCCAGCACCTGGGCAAGGTCCTCGAAGAGGCCTGCCTCCTGGCCACGCTCGCGCTCGTCTTCACGGGCGCAGGCGCGGTTGTGGAGTCGGCCCCGGCGGCAGCCCGGCTTCGCCGGCACCGGCCCCTGGCGGCGGCCGCCGTCCTCTGGCTGGTCCTGGTCCTGGTCGTGCTCCCGCTCGCTCAGGACGGGTTCCTGGGCCTCTCCGAGGGCATCGGCGCGCCCCTTATCTACGCGCTCCTGCTCGTCCTCTGGGCGGCCCTCGTCGAGCTCTGCCTGAGGGGAGCCGCGCCCGCCGCCTTCGACCCCGAGCGCCGCCGGCTGCTGGCCCTCGTGCCGGCCGGGATCGGCCTCGCCGGGCTGGTCGCGCTGGGAGGCCGGCTGCTCCCAGAGCTGGTGGGAGCCGTCAACCCGCCCGAGCGCGCCCTGGCCGGACAGTCGCCCGCCATCACGCCGGTGCCGGACTTCTACGTCGTCTCCAAGAACTTCGTGGACCCGGCCGTCGCCGCGGCGGGCTGGCACCTGGACGTCAAGGGCCGGGTGGGACGTGCGCTCAGGCTCGACTACTCGGCGCTGCGCGCGCTACCCGCCTCCCGCCTCACGGTGACGCTCGAGTGCATCAGCAACACGGTGGGAGGGCCCCAGATCAGCACGGGGGTCTTCCAGGGCGTCAGCCTGCGCGACCTCGTGAACGGGGCTGGGCCCGCCCCGGGGGCGCGGACGGTCGCCTTCACCGCGGCCGACGGATACACCGAGGGCCTGCCCCTGGACTACGTCATGGCCCATCCCGAGGTCCTCGTCGCCTACGACCTCGACGGCTCGCCGCTTCCGGACCGGCACGGGCACCCGGCCCGCATCGTGGTCCCGGGCCGCTACGGAATGAAGGGCCCCAAGTGGCTGACCGAGGTCGACCTGAGGACGGACGGCGCGGGCGGGTACTGGGAGGACCAGGGCTGGAACGACCGGGCCTTGGTCAGGACCATGTCTCGCATCGACACCCCCCAGGACGGCGCCACGGCGCCCGTGGGCTCGATCCGGGTCGCGGGCGTGGCCTTCGCGGGCCTAAACGGCATCTCCTCGGTGGAATGGAGCTCCGACGGGGGCCGGACCTGGGCCCCCGCGACCCTCGAGCCGCCCCTCTCGCGCTACTCCTGGACGCTCTGGAGCGCGGCCTGGCGCCCCGCCCGCGAAGGCCCCTACACGCTTGTGGTCCGGGCCCGGGACGGCTCCGGCGCCCTCCAGAGCGCGGCCGGCGCCCCCAGCTTCCCCTCAGGCTCGTCCGGCTATCACCGGGTCCAGGTCGACCTCGCCGCGCGGGCCTGACCCGGCCCCGCCTACTTGAGGGTCCAGGCCGCCCGGACCGCGTCCCAGGCCATCCTCAGGCCCCCCTCCTTGAAAAGCATGCGGCGGATGGCGGACTGCTTGTCCCACTTGGAGACGCCGTCGACGCGGAAGAACTCGTCCAGGGCCCGGTCCAAGAGTCCGGGGTAGCGCCCCAGCAGCCTCGGGTTGTGCTCGAGCAGGGGCACCGCGCGGTCGTACTTGCGCATGTCGGGCATGACCCAGGAGTTGTCGAGCCGGAGCCGGTAGTCGCGCAGCGAGCGCTCCCCGAAGTCACCCACCTCCTTGGCGTGGACGGCCGTCTCGCCCGCCATGCGACCGCTGACCATGGCCAGGTTGCTGCCCTCCCGGTGGACCGGGTTGGAGAGCATGGCGGCGTCCCCGCAGACCATGTAGCCCGCCCCGTGCAGCTTGGGGATGGCCCTGAAGCCCCCCTCGGGGATGAGCTTGGCCGAGAACTCGACCGTCTCGGCGCCCTCCAGCAGCGGCTTGATGGCAGGATGCTGCTTGAAGTGCTCCATGACCTGGTTGGGCGAGACCAGGCGGCGGTTGAAGTCCTCCAGCAGCGCGCCGCCCCCCACGCTGAGGGTGTCCCGGTTCGTGTAGATGAACATGAACCCGGCCATGCCCATGGTGGCGTCTCCGTAGCACTCGACGGTCGCGCCCTCGCCGGGCGCGCAGTTGAAGCGGGCCTCGATGAGACCCGCGTCGAGGCGCATGATCTCCTTGAAGGCGAGCGCCGCCTGGCTCCGCCCGAGGGGCTTCTTGAGCCCCGCCCTCTCCAGCAGCGCGGTTCCCAGCCCGACGCCGGGCGCGCATATGACGACGTCGGCGAAGAGGTCTCCTTCCCGCCCCGTCGTGACCCCCACCACCTTCCCCTTCCGGATGATGAGGTCTTCCACCACCGTCTCGGGCACGATGAAGGCGCCCGCCGCCTCCGCCTGGGCCGCGAACCAGGCGTCGAACCTCGCCCGCAGGACCGAGAAGGAGTGCGGGCGCTGGCTGCTCCTGAGGTTCTTGTAGGCCATCCGGACGGCCCCCTCCGGGGTCATGAGCCAGCGCTGCTCCTCGACGATGGGGCGCTCCAGGGGGGCTTCGCGCCAGGCCGGCCCGACCACCTCCTCCAGGTTGTGGGGGTAGAGGATGCCCCCCATGACGTTCTTGGAGCCCGGCTTCTCCCCCTTCTCGAGGACGACCACCTGGAGGCCCGCGCGGGCCATGGTGATGGCCGCCGCCACGCCCGCCGGGCCCGCCCCCACGACGATGGCGTCGAACCTCTCCTCCTCGGCCATGCGGTCATCGTAGTGTCCCCGCGGGCCTTCCTTTGATGACCCTTCGCGCGGCCGGCGGGGGGTGCTGGGCCGGGCCCTTGGGACGGGTCTTTCCCGACCCTTGCTGAAGCCGGACGGGCGGTCGTGGCCCCTCGCGCTGCCGCCCCTTCTCCTGGCCGCCGGCCTGGCGCTTTGGAGCCTGGGCTTCGGCCTGCCCTTCCTTTTCCGGCCCGACGAGGACGTGATGGTCGGACGGGCCGTGCGCATGGCGGCGCAGGGCAGCCTCGATCCCCTCTTCGCCAACTACCCGCCGCTCGTCTTCTATCTGCTCGCGGGCGTCGAGAAGGCGGTCGCGCTGGCGGGGGGCGGCAACCTCCACGCCGCCACCGGTGACCCCTCTACCGCGTACCTCGCGGGCCGGGCCCTCTCGGCGGCGGCGGCGGTCACGGCGGTGGGGATGACCTTCTGGGCCGGGCGCCAGGCCTACGGGGCCGCCGCCGGACTGGTGGCGGCCGCGCTGCTGGCGGCCGCGCCCCTGGCCGTCCGCCAGGCCCATTTCGCGACCACCGACGGCGTCCAGGCGGCGCTCGTGGCGGGCGCCCTGGCCGCCGGCCTCAAGGCGAGGGGCGCGCGCGGCTTCGCCGTGGCCGGGGCGATGGCCGGGCTGGCGGCCGCGGCCAAGTACTCGGGCGGCCTGGCCCTCGTCTTCGTCGTCGTCTTGGCCCTGGCCGGCGCCCGGCCTCGCCGCCGCGCCTGCCTGGCCGCCGTGGCGGGGGCGGCGGTGGCCTTCGCGGTCCCCTGCCTGGTCGTCCTCTGGCACCTGCACGGGTACGTCTCCGGGCTCGGGTTTCTGGGCCGCAACCTGGTCGGAAGGGGGGGGCACCTGCCCCCGGGCTGGGTCTTCCACACGACCGTCACGCTCCCCTTCGGACTCGGACTGGGGGCCTACGCGATGGCCGTCGCGGGGGCCCTCCTGGCGGCCTGGCGCAGGCGCGCCGTGGACGTCGCGCTGCTCGCCTTCGCCGTCGCCTACCTGGGCGTGACGGGGGCCGGACACGAGGACTTCTTCCGGTACGAGCTGCCCCTTCTGCCCGCCCTCGCCATCCTCGCCGGCGGGCTCCTGGCCGCCGTGCCCGGCCGGTGGGTGCCGGCCGCGGTCGCGGCCGCCCTCCTCCTGGCCGCGCCCTCCCTCTACGCGTCCGTGGAGACCGACAGGCTCCTCGGCACCGAGGACACCCGCGCGCTGGCGGCGGCGTGGATGTCGGCCAACCTGCCCCCCGGCACGGCCGTCCGGGCGCCCTACTACGCGAGCCCCTTCTACGGGCCAGCCCAGGTCCGCGCCAACCTCAGGTGGGTCTCCGATCCGCTCGCGGCCAGCTACGCGCAGGGCCGCTACACGAGGCGCTTCGAGGTCACCGAGCGGCCCGGGCCGCACGTCCGGCTGCTGGCCTCCGGCCCCCCTTGGCAGGCCCCGCTGCCGGCCGCCCGCCATCCCCTCTTCACCATCGCCGCCTACTCGGGGGTCCCGCCCCGTGGCGGCGTCTACGACCCCCTGGACTCCTTCTGGGTCCCCATCTGGGGCTTTGCGGGCATCGACAGGCCCGGGCCCAGCATCTCCATAATCCGGACTCCATGAGGCAGATCGGGCTGACCGGTGGCGTCGGCTCCGGCAAGAGCACGGTGGCGGCCGTCCTGCGCGGCCTCGGCGCCTTCGTGGTCGACGCGGACGAGGCCGCCCGCGCGGTCGTGGAGCCCGGCACGGAGGGGCTTCGGAGGGTGGCGGCCGAGTTCGGCCCCCGCTTCCTCGCCGGGGCCGGCCTCGACCGGCGCGCCCTGGCCGCCCTGGTCTTCTCGGACCCGGGCGCGCGGGCCCGGCTGGAGGCCATCGTGCACCCCCTCGTGCGGGAGTGGATGGCGGACCGCCTTCAGGAGGCCGCGGCCGGGGGCGCCCGCCTGGCCGTGCTCGAGGTGCCGCTCCTCTACGAGACCGGCCTCGACGCCGGGCTGGAGGGCGTCATCGTCGTCCATGTGCCGCCCGACCTCCAGGTGCGCCGGCTGATCGCTGGCCAGGCGTACACCGAGGCCGAGGCGCGGGCCCGCGTGGCGGCGCAGATGCCCATCGACCAGAAAGCCCGGCGGGCCCGGTGGCTGGTGGACAACAGCGGCTCCAGGGCGAGGACCAGAGCCCGGGTGCGGCGCCTGTGGGAGGAGATCGCGGCCGGGGCGTGACGGTTCAGGCCGCGCCCGCCGCCCGCAGGCCCGAGAGCTCGGCCTCCCCCACCCCCACTTCGCCCAGGATCTCGGCCGTGTGCTCGCCCAGGCCGGGCGCCGGGCGGGGGGCCCAGGCGGGGCCCACTGGCACGGCGGAGAGGGCGGGGGC
>JBOHUY010000303.1:0-8227 GCA_050735015.1 Candidatus Dormibacterales bacterium
GCTCAGGCCGGTCCTGCGCGTCTTTGGCGGAGCCCTGGAGCCCGGGCGCGCCCTGGCGGCCGGGCGCGCGGCGGCGCTCAGGCCGGTCCCGCGCGTCTCCAGCGGACTCCTTCCCGCGAGTCCTCGAGTAGGATCCCCCGGCCCTTGAGCTCGGCCCGGATGGCGTCCGCCCGCGCGAACTCCCGCCCCGCGCGGGCCGTCTCCCTCTCGGCGATGAGCCGCTCGACCTCTTCTTCAAGGATCAGGTCCCCTCCGCTGAGGACGTCCAGGTGGACGTCCGCCTCCTCCAACAGCGCGAGCACGGCCCGGCGCCCCGCCTCGCCCACCCGGCCGCGGTCGAGGGCCGCGTTCGCCTCCCGCACAAAGTCGAAGAGGTGGCCCACGCCCCGGGGCAGGTTGAGGTCGTCGTCAAGCGCCTCACGGTAGCGCTTCAGCGCCTGCTCCGCCCGCCGCGCGAAGGCGGGGTCGCCTCCCCCCTCGGGGGCGAGGCGCTCCACGCGGCGCGCGAAGTCCCGCAGCCGCCGCACCTGCTCGGCGGCCGCGTGCAGGCCGGTGACGTCGAAGCGGAGCCTGGTCCTGTAGTGGGCGTTGGCGATCAGGAAGAAGCGAATGGCGAGAGGGTCGTGCCCGGCCGCCAAGAGGTCGGGCACGGTGCTGACGTTGCCCCACCTCTTCGACATCTTCTCCCCGGTCAGGTCGGCCAGGTGCTCGCTGTGGAGCCAAAAGCGCGCCAGCGGCTTCCCCGTCACGGCCTCGGACTGCGCCATCTCGTTGACGTGGTGGGGGAAGAGGAGATCGACGCCGCCACAGTGGATGTCGAAGCTCTCGCCCAGGTACCGCATGCTCATGGCGGAGCACTCGACGTGCCAGCCCGGCCGGCCCCGGCCCAGCGCGGTCTCCCAGACCGCGCCCACCTGGGCGTCGTGGGGGGACTCCGCCTTCCAGAGCGCGAAGTCCGAGGCCGACTCCTTCTCGTACTCGTCCTGGGCCACGCGGGCGCCCACCTTGAGGCCCCTCAGGTCGAGATGGGCTAGCGCCCCATAGCCGGGGAAGCTGGAGACCCTGTAGTAGACGCCACCCTCGGCGCGGTAGGCGTGCCCGCCCGCCAGGAGCGCCTCGATGAGGGCCACCATCTCGGGGATGTGCCCGGTGGGCCGGGGGTTCACGTCGAAGGGCCGCATCCTGAGGGTGGCCGTGTCGGAGAAGAAGGCAGCCTCGAAGGGGGCTGTGAAGGCCGCCGTCTCCAGGCCCGCCTCGAGCGCCCCCGCGATGATTTTGTCCTCGATGTCGGTCACGTTCATGACCGCCGTCACCCCCAGCCCCGAGCGGCGCAGGTGGCGGTTCAGGAGGTCGTAGAACAGAAAGCTCCTGAAGTTCCCGACGTGGGCGCGCCCGTATACGGTGGGCCCGCAGCAGTAGAGGCGCACGCGCCCGGGCTCGAGGGGCCGAAAGGGGTCGGTCGACCCCGTGAGGGTGTTGTGGAGCCGGAGCGCCAAGCCTCGATCAGCCGAGGGGCTCGATGAGGACGACGGCCTGGGCGGCGATGCCCTCCCCCCGGCCCAGGGCCCCCAGGCCCTCCGGGCTGGTGGCCTTGACCCCCACCACGTCCCTGTCCACGCCCAACCGGTCGGCCACGTTGAGGGCCATCTCGGGCAGGTGTGCGGCCAGGTGGGGCTCCTGGGCCACGATCACGCTGTCGATGTTGGTGACGGCGTAGCCCGCCTCTTCGACCGTGTTGGCGGCCATGGCCAGGAGCTCAAGGCTGGAGATGCCCTCGTAGCGGGGGTCGTCGGGCGGGAAGTGCTCCCCGATCGTGCCCAGGGCCGCCGCCCCCAAGAGCGCGTCGATGATGGCGTGGCAGAGCACGTCGGCGTCCGAGTGGCCGAGAAGGCCCCGGTCGTGCGCGATGGCGACCCCGCCCAGGACCAGCGGGCGGCCCTCCGCCAGGCGGTGCACGTCGTACCCGAGCCCGACCCGCCGGGCTCCACCCACCACGCCCTCGGCCTCTAGCGGGAGGCTAGTCGTCGCGCTTCCAGGCCGGGTGCTTGCGGAAGAGCCCGCCCCAGCCCAGGTGGTACCAGCGCTCCTCCTTGTAGTCGGGGAGGGAGGCCACCTCGGCCGGCGTCACGCTGAGGGCGACGTGCGCCTCCGTGATGCGCGCCACCTGGGCGGCGGCCACTTCCGCCATCCGCCCGCCGTGGTCGAGCTTGACGGCGATGCCGTGGAAGATGTCCTCTGCCTCGTCGCCCAGCAGCGACTCGGCGGTCCCGATCCGGTTGCCCTCCGAGTCCAGGACGGGGACGCGGTAGGGCATGGCCGTCCACGCGATCTGTTCGTCGGACATGCGGGCATCATCGCATCCCCCGGCCGGTGGCGGATCAGGCGGGCCCCCCGGCCGGCCCCTGCGACGGCCCCCGGAGCCGCTGCGCCGTCCTCTCCGCCACCCTGAGGTCGGCGGGCGAGGTGATCTTGAGGTTGCCGGGCGAGCCGGCCACCACCTCCACCGGCAGGCCCGCCCACTCGGCCACGGCGGCGGTGTCCGTGGCCGCCAGGTGGGCCGCGGCCGCCCGCCGGTGGGCCTCCAGGAGGGGGCCCGCCCGGAAGCCCTGCGGCGTCTGCGCCAGCCAGAGCCCGCGCTCGAGGGCGGTCAGCCTGCCTCCTTCGCCCAGCCTGGCCAGGGGGCCGGCCGGGACGGCCAGGAGGGCCCCCCCCGTGCGGGCCACGGCCGAGAGGAGGCGGTCGAGGTCGGCCCGGGCCACGAAGGGCCGGGCGGCGTCGTGGACCAGCACCCACGAGGGGGTACCTTGGCCCTGGGCGAAGAGGGACTCCAGGCCCCGCCGCTCGGACTCCTGGCGCGTGGCCCCGCCCGCCACGACGCTCAGGGCGGCCCCCCGGCAGGCTCCCTCCGCGACCTCCCGGCACCGCCCCAGCTCACCTTCGGCGCCCACAACCACCACCTTGTCCACCTCGGGATGGGCAGCCAGGGAGCGCACCGACCAGGCCAGGACGGGCGCCCCCGCCAGGGGCAGGAGGGCCTTATTGAGGCCGGCGCCGACGCGCGCCCCCGCCCCGGCGGCCAGCACGAGCGCGGCGCCCATCAAGGCCGGGGCCCCGGCGGGGGTCCGGCGTCGAGGTCCACGACCAGGACAGAGAGCCCGGCGGCCAGGGCGAGCTCGACCTCGTCGTCCCCGGCCCCCGCCACCAGGCGGGCGTCCGCGAGCGCTCCTCGAAGCGCGGTCCCATCGAAGGCCCGCGGCCCCTCCAGGGCAGAGAGGCCCTCCCGGGGCAGGGTCTTTTCGACCCGGCCCTCCCGGACCGACTTGACCGTGCTGGTGACCGCCCGGCCCCCCACCGCCGCTCCCCCCCGGGGGCAGGCGGCGGCCACCACCTCCATCTCCCGGGCCGAGGCGGGCGCCGGCCCCGGCAGCCTCACCAGGGCGGCCGGCGGCATCGCCACCAGCCTGCCCGCGAGCGCCGCCAGCCGGCCCTCACCGGGGGCGGGCAGCGGCCCTGCGTCCACGACCGTGCCCGGGCCTCGATCGGGAGCCGCCATCCAGGCGGGAGCCTAGCAGGAGGGCGGGGCGAGGGCTCAGAGGGGGGCGCAGGCGGCGCCGGGCCGCCCCCCGCCTAGGGCGCCTCGGTCGTCTCGGTCGTCTCTTCCGCCGCCGCCCGCCGGGGCCGGCGCCCGAGGCCCGGGATCTGAGCGAAGATCATGCGCCCGGCCGGCGTCTGCAGGACGGAGCTGACGGTCACGGCCACGCGCTCGCCCAGGTGCCGGCGGCCGTTCTCGACCACGACCATGGTGCCGTCGTCCAGGTAGCCGATGCCCTGGGCGGCGGACTTGCCCTCCTTGACGAGCTCCAGCCGGATCTCGTCACCGGGGATGGCGAGGGGCTTCACGGCGGTCGAGAGCTCGTTCATGTTGAGCACCGTCGCGCCCTCGATCCTGGCCACCCGGTCGAGGTTGTAGTCGTTGGTGAGGATGGCCCAGCCCGAGCGCCGAGCGATGCGGACGAGCCTGGCGTCGGCGTCCCCCTCGCCCGCCCCCTCGTCGTCCACGAACTGGATGGCGGCGTCTGTCTCCCGCTGCAGCCGGGAGAGGACCTCGAGCCCCCGCCGGCCCCGGGCGCGCTTGGTCTCGTCGGCGGCGTCGGCGACCAGCTGGAGCTCGCGCAGGACGAACCTCGGGATCATGAGGGGCATGTAGAGAAAGCCCGCCTTGGCCACGTCCAGGATGCGGCCGTCGATGATGGCGGAGGTGTCCACGAGGGCGCCCCGAATCTGGCCGGCGCGCGCGCCGGTCCGACCCGTGGGGAGGGCGCCCAGCTCCTCCCGGCGGTGGAGTCCGAGGCTGCCCCCGGCCAGGCCCATGACGCCGGCCAGGGCCGCGCTGACGGGGACGCCGTAGGGGAAGGCGCGCACGAAGTACCCGATCAGGACCGCCACCACGAGCCCGGAGATGAGGCCCAGGACCCCGGCCACCAGGTCCGAGATGGGGGTCGCCTTGAGGCGCCTGTCGAGGCCCCGCCAGCCGTCCACCAGGTAGGGGGTGCTGAGGTACGCGAAGATGAGCCCTTCGAAGCTGGTCAGGCTCAGGATCACGTAGCCCCGGTGGTGGACGCCGGAGGTGCGCACGAGCGCGTAGCCGAGGGCGAACCCCCCCACCAGCCCCAGCAGCGTCCCGGCCACGCGCGCGCGGCCGCCCCGCCGCGCCTCCGACCTCACAGACCGCAGGTGACCTTCCATCCGCGAGATGTTCAACGCTGGGGGACGGGCTTTCCAGCAGGGGCGAAGCGGCCCGAGGGCGCCCCCCCGAAGGCCGCCTCCAGGGCCGACGCGAGGTCCGGGACGCCCTCCACGGCGATGCCGGGGACGCGGGGAGGGTCGCCCCCGGCGGGCACCAGGGCGCGGCCGAAGCCCCGGCGGGCGGCCTCCCCCAGCCTTCTCTCCAGCTGGCCCACGCGCCTCACCTCGCCCCCCAGGCCGAGCTCGCCGAGGACCACGGTTCCGCCCCGCAGGGGGGCGTCGCGGAGGTTCCCGGCCAGGCTCAGCGCCACCGCCAGGTCGGCCGCCGGCTCCACCACGCGGACCCCGCCCGCCACGTTGACGAAGACGTCCTTGGCCCCCATGGCCAGGCCCGCCCGCCTCTCCAGGACGGCCAGGATCATGTGCAGCCGGTTGACATCGAAGCCCGTCGCGCTCCGCCTGGGCAGGCCGAAGGGCGTGGGGGTGACCAGGCTCTGCATCTCGACCAGGAGCGGGCGTGTGCCCTCGATGGTGGGCAGGACCACCGAACCGGGGCCGGGCGAGCTCCCCTCCAGGAGGGCGGCGCTGGCGTCGGCCACCTCTTCCAGGCCCCTCTCGCCCATGGAGAAGATGCCTATCTCGTCGGTGGAGCCGAAGCGGTTCTTGGTCGCCCGCAGGATGCGGAACTCGTGGCCGCGGTCACCCTCCAGGTAGAGGACCGTGTCCACCACGTGCTCCAGGACCCTGGGGCCGGCGATGGCCCCCTCCTTGGTCACGTGCCCGACCAGGAAGACGGGGACGCCGGACTCCTTGGCCAGCCGCATGAAGCGGCCGGCCGCCTCCCGAACCTGGGTCACGCTGCCCGAGGCGGCCTCCAGCCCGGGGTCGTGGACGGTTTGGACGGAGTCCACGATGGCGAGCCGGGGGGTGCGCACCGAGATGGCCTCCACGATGGAGTCGAGGTCGTTCTCGGAGAGCAGGAGGATGCCGGGGTGGAGGGCACCCAGGCGGGCGGCGCGCATGCGCACCTGCTGGGCGGACTCCTCGCCGGAGGCGTAGAGGACCTCCCCCGAGGCCGCCACCTGCCGGGCCAGGTGCATGAGCAAGGTGGACTTGCCCACGCCCGGCTCGCCCCCGACCAGCACCAGGCTGCCGGGCACGAGGCCGCCGCCCAGAACACGGTTCAGCTCCCCCCAGGCCAGGGGGAGGCGGGAAGAGGAGTCCTGGGGGACCTCGGTGACCGGCAGGGGCGCGCTTCGAGGTGAGCCCGCCGCCCGCTCGCGCCGGGGGCGGCCGGGCTCTTTGACCGTGAACTCCTGGAGGGTGTTCCAGGCCCGGCAGTGCGGGCACTGGCCCGCCCACCTGAGGCTCTCGCCCCCGCACTCGCCGCAGACGAAGGTGGTGGTGGAGCGGGGCACGGGCCTGAGTGTGGACGGCCCGACGAACTCTTTACAAGGTCCCCCTGAATCTTTTTACAAGGTCGCGGCGTTATAGGAAATGGGAGCCACCGGACGGTGCGCATCCGGGGCTCCGAGACTCGTGTGTCGGCGCCACCCTGACTACCCCCAGGGTGGCGTCATTTTTCGTGGCTACATCTTCGACCGGGCGGGGTCGGCCAGGAGTCGCCCGCACGCACCCTCCACCGTCGCCGGTACCAAGGGCCTCACTCACCCGCCTCCGGCCGCGGGCCGGATGTTCTGGTTGATGCGGAAGACGTTGTCGGGGTCGTAGCGGGCCTTGACCCGGCGCAGCCTCTGGTAGCCCTCCTCGCCGAAGGCGGCCCGCACCTTCTCCTCGCCGCCCTCGACGCTGAAGTTGAGGTACTCCCCGCCCCTCGCGAACGGGCGCAGGCCCTCGGCCGCGGCCCGCACCCAGGCCACGTGGGAGGCGTCCTGCGCGGCCTGCTCCCAGACCCCCACCAGGTTGGCGGCGAAGGGCGCGTCGCGGTGCCCGAAGCAGGCCGAGTCGCGAGGGCCGCGGGCGACCGCCCCTCCCAGCTGGTGGACGTGGATGGCCGGGTGCCCCGCGGGCATGGCCTCGGCGGCGGCCACGAGGGCATCCACGACGCCCTCTCCGAGCCCGGACAGGTACTCGGTCTTCCAGTACGAGCGCAGGCCGGGCGGGGCGCTCTCGTCGAACATGGCCTGCAGGTGCGCGTAGGGGATCGGCCCCATCAGGTCGACCACGGGCGGGATGCGCTCCTTCAAGGGCTTGAGGTCGGCCGCCGCCCGTCCCGGCTCCCCCGTGTGGCAGGCCGCCACGGCCACCATCTTCCTGCCCTGGTGCTCGGGCGGGATGAAAGGCGCCGGGGGCGCGGTCATGAAGACGAGCAGTGTCGTGAGCTGGTCGGGGGCGTCTTGAGCCCAGCCCTCGTAGAAGCTGAGGACCTCCCGGGCCCGATCCAGGGGGTGGAAGACGGCGCCCCCCGTGACGACGGGGCCGACCGGGTGCAGCCGGAACTCGAAGTTGGTCACCACGCCGAAGTTGCCGCCCCCGCCGCGGAGCGCCCAGAGGAGTTCCGGATCCTCCCCCGCCCTGACCAGCTCGCCCGCCGCCGTGACCACGTCCGCCCCGACCAGGTTGTCGCAGGTCAGGCCGTGCTCGCGCATGAGCCACCCGATGCCCCCGCCCAGGGTCAGGCCGGCGACGCCGGTGGTGCTGACCAGCCCCCCGGTGGTGGCGAGTCCGAAGGCCTGGGTGTCGTGGTCGACCTGGCCCCAGCGCGCCCCACCCTGGACCACGGCCAGTCGCGCGTGGGGGTCCACGCGCACCCCCGGCATGCCGCCCAGGTCGAGGACGACGCCGTCCCGGCAGGTCCCGAAGCCGGCCACGTTGTGGCCGCCGCCCCGGATCGCGAGGGGCAGGCCGCGTGCCGCGGCGAACCTCATGCCGGCCATCACGTCGGCGGCGCCCGTGCAGCGCAGGACGGCCGCCGGCCGGGCGTCGACCATCCCGTTCCAGACCGCCCGGGCGGCCTCGTAGCCCTCGTCCCCAGGCCCTGTCACGGCGCCCCGCG
Source organism: Candidatus Dormibacterales bacterium (assembly GCA_050735015.1). GTDB lineage: Bacteria > Chloroflexota > Dormibacteria > Dormibacterales > Dormibacteraceae > JBOHUX01. The sequence continues at coordinate 7,763 of JBOHUY010000303.1, forward strand.
CCGATCCCCTCAGCTCCTCTACCGCACCGCCTTCCAGCACGCCCTGGTTCGCCATGGCCGCCTCCCTCCCATACGTGAAATCGCGTCCGGCCCATGATGGCGGGCGACGCTCGATCGCGCTTCCCCCATCCGGGCCATACCCAGATCGAGGCGGGGTGGCCCGATCGGGCCAGCCGGGGGCCTCAGACCAGGCCCAGGCGGGTCGCCTCCGCCGCCGCTGCCGCCCGGGTGGGGACGTCGAGGCGCCGGAGCAGGCTGGCCACGTGCCGGTGCACGGTGTGCGGGCTGAGGCCCAGCTGGGAGGCGATGGCGGGGTTGCTGAGCCCCCTGGCCAGGAGCCTCACGACCTCCATCTCGCGGGGCGTGAGCGAGAGGTCCGAAGACGGCCGCTGCAGGCGCCGGAGGGCCTCGCGGGCCTCCGCCTCCTCGTGGGCCGCCTCCGCCGTCCGGCCCCCGGCCCGGAGC